>JAZGFE010000233.1:0-3608 GCA_036479215.1 Nannocystaceae bacterium
ACGCAGATGCCTGGTCATCGCACGGCATGGTAGCCGAAAGCCACGCTCCGGTGAGCCCCTTGTCGCACGCTTCGGCTGCCCCCAGACCATAGCTGTTAAGAGCCGGGCCTGATGGCGTGCCAAGAACCGATCTTGGTCACGCTGCGTGATCCCGAGGCGGCGGGCGTTGGGCCGCTCGCGATCAGTGAGGGCGACTTTTTTGGGGGGCTGAGCCGCCGGGCGTAGGCCCGAGGAGCGCCGCACCGGGAGGGAGGACGGGAAGGAGTGGGCAAAAAGAAAGACGACGTGGATTGAAGCCCCGTCGCCGTCTTTCGGCGCCTCCACCCGTTGAAACAAAGCGAAAGCCAAATCAATCTCCTCAATGCGATCGTCGACGTCAAGTCCTTTGCAGAGTTGGACGTTAGCGTTGAGGGATCGAGACCGACCGCGTGCGCTCGATGTGGCATCGGAGCCGGCTGCGCGGGGAGTCTGCGCATCTACGGTCATGGCAAGCGGCCCCGAGACGCTTTGGGCCTTTCGAGTGCGGTCCCCGGCTCGAAGGCCGAGATCACGGGTCTGACGCTGCGCCGCTATCGCTGCATCGTCTGTGGCCACGTGATGACGATCCTGCCGCCGTTCCTCGCGCGGTACTTTCGCTACACGACGGCAGCGATCGCGATGGCGTTTTGGCTCTGGACGGCCGGGGGCCTCAGCGCCAGCGAGGTGCGGCGTCAGGTCTCGCCGTGGTCGTTGCGTGGCCTGTGCGAGGCGCATCGGTGGCGCAGTCTGGGCCGCTGGCTTGACCGCCTGAGTGACCTGTTCGCACTGCCACAAGAGCTGGGCGAGTCGGGCCGCGACCTCGCGCGTCGAGCTGCGCACTTGATGAGTGCACGGGCCCCGCCCGAGTTCTCGCCTCGCCTCCGCGCCTTCGTCGGCGCACAACTTCGTTGATCTCGATCGAGCCCTGACCGAACCCAGAACATCGCCCCACCACCTAGAGTCCCTCCCGCATTCGGCGTGGCCCCGGCAGATCAGGGTCATGTCTGAATCACTGCACCCCAAAGACCATGCTGAGCGCGTCGCGCTGTTTCGCGCGCAAGTACTGGGCCCGGTCCTCAATCGCACGCTCGTCCGGGGCGAACTGCACGAAGAGCTCGAGTGCTTGAGCCAGCGGCGGTTCCGAGCGCCGGACTCCAGCACGACGCGGACGTACTCGGTCCCCACGCTACGACGCTGGCGCCTACGTTTTCGCAAGGGTGGACTGGCGGCGCTCACTCCAGTCTCGCGTGCACTCGGGTCCGCGCTCGCCTTGAGCGACACCAAGCGCGAGCTGCTGCTTGATATCCGCCGACAGCATCGTTCAGTTTCGGTCACAGTGATCCTCGCAACGCTGGAGGACGAAGGACGCCTGGAGCCCGGCGAAGTGTCGGCAGAAACCGTACGGCGCCTATATCGCCGCAAAGGCCTGACGCGTCTGAGCAAGCGGCGCGCCAAACAGGATCTTGATGGGCGGCGTCGTTGGGAAGCCGAGCACGTTGGCACGCTCTGGCACGCCGACGTGTGCCATGGGCCGACATTCTCGCTCGGAGAACGCAAAGTCCCCGTTCGGATCCACGCGTTGATGGACGACAAGTCGCGCTACGTCGTCGCGCTGCGAGTCCTCGACCACGAGCGAGAGATCGCGATGCTCGACCTCATGGTCGAGGCAGTACGGCTCTACGGATCGCCTGAGATCCTGTACCTCGACAATGGCTCGACGTATCGCGGTGAGGCGCTGTCGACCGTGTGCGGCCGACTTGGGATCAACCTGCAGCACGCGGCCCCATACGACCCGCAGGCGCGTGGGAAGATGGAACGATTCTGGCGCTCGCTCCGCGAGGGCTGCTTGGACCACATCGGGCGCATAGCGTCGCTGCATGAGGTCCAGGTCCGGCTCTCGGCGTGGCTGTCGGAGCGATACCACAAGCGTGAGCACGCGAGCCTGATCGGGCGATCCCCGGGAAAGGTTTGGACCGAGCGTCGCCTTCGTCGCATTGATGAAGCTGGCCTCACGACGGCGCTGACACTTCGCGAGACGCGTCGAGTTCGGTCCGACTGCACGCTGTCCGTGGGTGGCATCGACTGGGAACTCGGCGAACGATTCCTGGCCGGACGCGAAGTGACCGTGGCACGGACGCTCGCCGATGCGTCGGCGGCTCCTTGGGTCGAGCAGGAGGACGTCATCTACAAACTGCTCCCGGTCGACCCCGTCGCCAACGGCAAGCTACGACGCAAACGTCGCGGCCGAAAGCCGGGCATCGACGCCGTCGACTTCGATCCGAGCACCGTCATCCTCGACGTCTACTTCGGGCGTAACAAGGGGCGTGCCCGATGAGGCGGCCAGGATGGATCCGAAACTTCGGGCTGTCGGTGCCGCCCTTCGCCAAGGACATCGACGACTCCGACCTCTGGCTGCCTTCGTCTCGCAAGGACGTCATCGATGAACTCATCGAGGCAGTCCGCGATCACCAACACGTCGTCATGGTCGGCGACCCCGGCGTCGGCAAGACCTGCATCTTGCGGGCGCTGCGCTCCCAACTTCCGGTCTCTGGCTTCCGGTTGACCTACTGTCACAACGCTACGCTCGGGCGCCGAGACTTCTATCGGCACATCTGCCTTGCGCTCGGTATCGAAGCCAAGGCCACCGCGGCGTCCGTTTTCTGGGAGTTGTCCAACCACATCGAGCAACTCGGTCGAGAGAAGATCCACCCGGTCTTCCTCCTCGACGAAGCGCAATTGCTTCGCGACCAGGTCCTTGAGCATCTGCACATTCTGTCGAACTACGCCTGGGATCAGAAACCGCTGCTGTCACTTGTCCTCGTCGGGCTGCCCGATCTATGGCGCAAGCTCAGCCTTGGGATCCATCGCTCGCTCTGGTCGCGGGTCCATTGCCGGATTTCACTTGAGGCACCGAAACCTGAGGACACCGTCGAGTACATCACGTACCGCCTCGAACGCGCGGGCGGCAAGGCTACCGCTTTCGCCTCTGACGCCCTCGCTCTCATCCACGAGGGCACGGCGGGTCAGCTTCGCGACATCGACCGCGTTGCCACCGCGTGCCTGCGGGCAGCCGCGCGGCGCAAGCTGAAGACTGTCGATCGCGAACTGCTCTCCGACATCATCGACGCCGACGCCTCGCCCGACTAACTTCGGTCATGACCCTCGCGGCCGCACGAGCATCAAGCGGCCGCGGGGACTACGCGCCCATCCAGCGCGACTGCGTCATGATCACTGGGCGTGACCGGCAACAGTTGACGAGCGGTGGGGTGCGGCGGTTGGGCGGAGACCGCCTGCGCAGCTTTGTTGGGCTGCTCCGGCTTGGCGTGAGGGCGCGGGTGGCGGTTGGTTGGCTGGTGGTGGTTATGGGATGTCGGCGCCGATGAAGTCGGAGGTGGCGTCTCGGTCGGGGCGGTTATCGCCGTCGATGTCGGTGGGCGGGTCGCCGAGTCGCCATTGTGCGTCGGTGGCCCAGGATGCGGGGAAGCCGGTTGTTGGGGTGTAGTCGCCGGACCCGAAGCCAGTCATCCAAGCAGCGGCGTCATCGGTGGAGGCGATGACGGTGTCGGGGTGGGTTGCGGCGGGGCAGGAGA
>JAZGFE010000234.1:0-14607 GCA_036479215.1 Nannocystaceae bacterium
CCGACTGGAGGCGCCAAGGGACGCGAGCCCGATGACGCCGTCCCGCTGCGGGGGCGGGTGCCGCGAGCTCCCGCGCAGCCCGTGGCCTCGTCTCGACAGGGTCCGGACCGAGGCGGGCGAGATGGACAACTCCTCCCCGATGTGGGTCACACCGTGTACGAGATGCCCGACGCCATCGCCGGTGGGTCACCGTCTGCGACGGACGACGACACCTTTTTCGGTACCGCGAGTTTTGATGCCCACGATCCCGGTCGACCCGAGCGGTCCAATCTTCGTTCGGGGCGCATGTCCTGGGTGATCGGCGCGCTCGTGGTTCTGGTCGCCGGCGGCCTCCTCGTAGGCATGTCCGCCGTCGGCGGCGGACATGAGGCAGGCGCGGACGGCGGTCCGGGCCCCAACGACTCCCACGGATCAGGGGTCGTCGCCGGGGGACCGGCGTCGGGTGCGAGTCCCACGCCCGCCGCTGGGACGGGTCCCTCCGTGTCCGTCGGGGAGGGCCGTGCCGGCGCTGCCGCGGATCCCGTCCCCCCCCCGGCCGGCACGGCGGAAGCGACGCCCGGAGATATGCCCGCTGGAGCCAAGGTGTCGACGTCGAGCGGCGCCAAGAAGAAGACCAGTGGTACGGCGTCGGGCCGCCCCAAGAAGAAGAGCCGCCCCAAGAAGAAGAGCGGCTCGGGAAAGAAGAGCCGCCCCAAGAAGAAGAGCGGCTCGGGAAAGAAGAAGAGCGTGCCCGGGAAGGGTATCAAGCCGACCAAGCCGCCCCGCGACGGGGCCCTCGATGACCTTCCACCGCCCCCTGGGGGCTGATGGGCAGGGCCTTGAGGGCGTGTGTCGGGATCAGGGTCGGATCAGGTGGCTCCGCCGTACAGGCGGGGTCGCAGGCGGCCACCGAGGAACAACATCGCCAGAAGAGCCGCGATGATGGCGACCATGCCCACGAGCGTGGGTCGGTGATGGGTCGGCGCCGTGTCGTCCGGCCCTCCATCCGACGCCGGATCTGGTTGGGGTTCGACGCCCGCACTGGCCAGGAGCATGCGTCTGCCGTCGGGGGTCACACTCGGAGCGCGCGCTTCGAGGCGAAACGCCTGGCTGCGCAGGCGGGCGGCGCCGGAGGGATCGATCTCTTGGCTCAACATCGCACTTTTGCGCAGGAGCTGGGCTGCGGTGGCGACGTCGCGGGAGGCGATGGCCGACTGCGCCTCGGCGACAAAGAACGCGACGACCTGTGTCGGATCGGGGGGGCGCACCCCCGTGGCCAGCAGTTGGTCGATGGCTGCGGTGGCCTGTTGGCGATCGTCGTCGATGAGTGCCCGCGTGAGGGTGGCCTGCTCTTGTGCTCGGCGCCGCCGATCCAGCGTTGCGATGTACGCCAGCGTGAGTCGTTCCGGTTGTCCTTCACAGACTCGATCTCTTAGGCCGGAGGGCAGATGTGAGCGACACCGTGGTTCGGCTTGGCCCGGGGTCTCCGTCTCTAGGGCTTCTCGCACCGCCGCCGCGGCGACCTTGCGATAGCTAGACGTGATGGAACGTGTGGTGGTGGCGCCTCCCAGGAGCCTCAGGGTCCGTGTTTCGCGTTTCGGTGGGGGTCCCGTCACGAAACTCATGAACGCCGCGCGTGACGCTTCACGTACCCGCGGGACTTCATGGTCGAAGAGTTCGAGTAGTGGCTGGGCCGCCTCCGCAAACCGGGCCGAGCCGTAGGCCTCGACGGTATCGAGGAAGAGCGCCAAGTCTACGCGAACGCTAGCCAGTGTTCGACGCGGTTCGAGACGATCGGAGCGATCAAGATTGTGGATCGCGTAGTCGCCTCGTCGCCGGGTGGCCTCGTCGCTGTGATGGCGGTCCGCGGCAGCCTGGAGCAAATGCGGCACGGCCGGGTCGCCCAATCTCTGTAGGGCACGGCCCACCTCGTCGCGGAACGTACCGTGATGCATGTAGGCCACGGCCAACAACGTGGACACGACCTCACCGTTGCGCTGGGGAGCGGCCGCCGCGATGGCGGCTGTGGCACGAAGCAGCGAGGCTTGGAGCACACAGTCGCGGTACACGGGCCGCATGACGTGAGAGATCTGCTTGCTGGGCAGAGAGAGCAGGTCTTCAAACCAGTCGTCCGAGAGTCGGACGCGATGGCCTTGTGCCCGTTGCCGCGTCAGTTTGAAGCGGCCGTAGCGGTCCGGGACGTCGCCGCCGATGGTGGCGAGCACCGCCTTGTAGTCCGTCTTCGGTCGCGCACGGGGCTGGAGCAGGAATGCTCGCACCTGTGGCCACACGGCCGGATCGGCCTGCGCCAGGTTGCGGGCCGCCGTCGGGATGATGTCCCAAGGCTGGGCCCGAACCGCTTCGATGATCTGTGCCAGGGCGCGGGGCGTTGTAGGCGGAACAGGGACGAAGTCTTGGAGGCGCCGGTCGGCCGGGTTTTTCAGCTGGGCCGGTTCGTTCCACTGGTTTGGGGGGTTCAGCTGGGGGCGGGTCTCGGTTGGCGCGTCGCCGCCCACCTCAGGAGAGCCGACGAGCGCGGTCACTTCGACCCGCGGGGGCTCGCTGCACGCCACCAGGCACGCCAGCGCGAGTGGGAAACCATTCAGCGGGGCGCGACCCATACCCGAGGTCTATCCCGGGGGGCCCACGGCGCGAAAAAGTTCGCCCATTTCGCAGATGCGGCGTCCCGCGCGTCCGCCGGAGCGCGTCCGCTGGAGATCGAGGACCGGCCCGGAGGCGGGCGCACGATTCCATGGCTCCCACCGACGCGCGCTAGTGCAGTTGGTGCGCGGGGACCGTGGTTCGTTCGCCAGGTACGAAGCGGAGCAGCTTCAGGCCCACGCCACACAATCCGCGGATCGCTCCTCCGTCGTTGTAGTGGAGGTAGTAGTGGTTTTGAACCCGAGCCATGGCGCAAATGTTGTCTTCCTCTTGTGGGATCTGAAAACGCACCATCACCTTGGTGCGCAGGGGGAGCGGATCGGCCATCTCCACGAACATGCCAGTCGCCGAGACGTTGCGCGCGACGTACCACAAGTCCCCGATCTCCTCCGTCGAGATCAGGACGCGGAAGACCTTGTCGATGCGCGTGGCTGCGCGCCGTTCCTGAGTGATCTGCATGGGCGCATCTTCGGCAAGAAACCACATGAAGGCAAATACCCTACATGTGCCACAGTGAAATGGCGTCAATGGCGCAGAAGTGCCGCCATCGTCCAGATGAGCGCGAACTCCACCAGTGCCCCCACGAGCGCCACGCTCCCGGTGATCCCGGCGATGGCGCGCAGGGATCCCCGTCCTGGGGGGCGACGAGCGAATAGCGCCATCGCACCGAGCGTGGCGGATGGCCACGCCGGCATACCGGCCCCGGGGATCAGACTCACCACCAACCAGGCCAGCGCCGCGACGCCCAACCCACAGGCCACAGCGTCGGGGCTGGGGCTGAGTCTGGGTTTGGGCCTGGGCCTGGGCCTGGGTCTGGGCCTGGGTCTGGGCCTGGGCCCCGGGGGTCCGGGGCGCCCGCGCGCGCCGGACCCCGGCGTGGCCTTCGTGTCCACCTCGGCGCACCCTAACACGGGGGTCGCTGTGGCCGCACATAAACGTCTTGCCAGATGGGGTGGATTCGCCAATAAACGGGCGCTGTGAGCCGGGAAACGCCCCAAGACGACATGCCAGCCCAAGGTGGCGAGCCGCCGGACTTTCGCGCCGGGTTCGTGGGCTTGTTTGGGCGACCGAACGTGGGAAAGTCGACGCTGCTCAACGTGCTCATCGGGCAGGAAATCGCGTTGGCGACCAAGTTCCCGCAGACCACACGTGAGCGGATGCTCGGAGTGTGGACGACGCCTTCGTTCCAGGCCGTCCTTGTGGATACGCCTGGCATGCACCGAGCGAAGTCGGCGCTCAACCGCTTCATGGTCCACGCCGCGGTGCAGAGCGCAGCCGGTGTGGATTTGCTCCTGTTCTTGGCCGAGATGCCCGGTGTGGTCGACGCGGCCGGGGCCGACAAATGGCGCCCGGGCGAGGGCGCATTGGCTGCGCTGGACCTGCTCAAATCCCGGGGTCGACCGATTGTGCTCGTTTTGACCAAGTGCGACGTGCCGTCGGATCGCGCCTTCGTCCTGCCGGTGATCGACCGCTGGAGCGAGCACCATGCGTTCGCGGCCGTGGTCCCCACCTCTGCGCGGCGTAAAACCGGTCTGGACGCGTTGCGCAGTGAGGTCGCGTCGCGTCTCCCCGTCGGGCCCGCACTCTATGACCCCGATCACCTGAGCGATCGAACCATGCGCTGGCACGCGGCGGAGATCATCCGCGGCGAGTTGTTTGGGGCGCTGAGCGACGAGCTCCCCTATAGCTGTGCCATCACGGTAGAGACCTTCCAAGAAGGTCCCACGGCCTGTCGTGTGTTGGCCACGGTGCACGTGGAGCGGCAGAGCCAAAAGGGCATCGTGATCGGAGCCAAGGGCCGGCAGATTCGTGCCATCTCCATCGGGTCGCGACGGCGCATCGCGGAGTTGGCGGGACAGCCCTGCGACCTGGTGCTCCAGGTCCGCGTGAGCGACAATTGGACCAAAGATCCCCACAAGCTCGCGCAGTTCGGCTATGGTCCAAAAGGTCCCGGCGCGGGGGGAAAACGATGAACTCGTCTCAGGAACTCCCGCTCGCTGCTATCGTGGGCCGGCCGAACGTCGGCAAATCGACCCTCTTTAATCGCCTCGTGGGGCGGCGGCAGGCCATCGTGGAAGATCGGCCTGGCGTCACGCGGGATCGACTCTATGGCGTCGCCCACTGGGAGGGGCAGGCCTGCATGGTGGTCGACACGGGCGGTCTCGATCCCACACAGGACACGGGCTTGCCCGTGCATATCCGCCTCCAGGTCGAAGCCGCGATGGAAGAGGCGGATCTGGTCCTGTTTACCGTGGACGGATCGCGAGAACTGACCGCCGTGGACATCGAAATCGCGGCCTGGCTGCGTCGTTGCGGCAAGCCGGTACTCGTCGTCGGCAACAAGGCCGACAATCCGGCGCGAGAACTCGCGACCGCCTCTTTGTGCGAGCTCGGACTGGGGGAGGTGGTGGCCGTATCGGCGGCCCACGGGCGCGGGGCCACGGAGCTTTGTGACGCGGTCTTCCGCAGCTTTCCCCGCCCGGCACCGGACGAATCGGGCGCCACGGCGATTCCCAAAGGTACGCGCATCGCGTTCATCGGCCGGCCCAACGCGGGCAAGTCGACGCTGATCAACACGCTGATGAAAGAGCCTCGCGTGATTGTGGACGACGTGCCCGGCACGACCCGCGATCCGATCTATCTGCCGTTCAAGTGGCGGGATCAGGACCTTGTACTCACCGATACAGCCGGGTTGCGGCGTCGTCGGCAGGTGGCGCGCGCGATGGAGCAACTGGCCGCGATCAAAGCCATCCGCACCATGGAGCAAACACAGATCGTGGTGTTGGTGGTCGACGTGTCCGAAGGCGTGACCGACCAGGACCAACGCATCGCTCGCATGGCTTTCGAGCGTGGAAAGGGCGTGGTGGTGGCGCTGCACAAGTGGGACTTGGTCGTCCACGACAAGGCGAAAGCGAGTCGCGCCCTCTCGCGGGCCGAAGAGGCGCTGGCCTTCCTTGAACGACCGATCATCGTCAAGAGCTCCGTGCTCGGGCAGACCCGCGACGTCGGCGGAGGGCGGGCCCACAACCTCGATGACATACTCGATGCGAGTGTGCGTACTGCACGCGGGTTGGCGAAGCACATCCCCACCTCCGCGCTTAACGAAGAGCTGCGCCAAGCCGTGGCCGACCACAGTCCGCCGCTTTATCGCCAACAGCCCGTACGCCTGTATTTCGCCACGCAGGCCGAGAGCGAGCCCCCACTCATCGTGATCTCGTCCAATCGCGGCCGAAGCCTCGCACCGGCCTACGAGCGCTATCTCCTCCGCCGGATCCGCCGTCGTTGGGGCCTGCACGGTGTGCCGATCCGCATCGTCGTGCGCAAGCGCGGCCAGGGCAACACGGATCGCTCCGGGCGGGGTGACGGCGAAACGCGGTGACGGCGGGTGGATCGAGTCCGCCTGCGACCCCCATCCCGCTCGGTTCCCACGCCGCGTCCGCGCCCGCACCCGCGAGCCCTGGGGTCCCATGTCATCGCCCTCGGGCCAAGAGGGGTCTCAGAGCTTCATCGAGTGCGCCAGTTGGTCCCTTTCTGCGAGCCAGTTTGTTCCTGCGGTGGTCGCGGGCGCCGTGCCCTTTTTTGTGTACATGAAGTCGTCGCCCCGGCGCATGCGCGCCGGACGCGCTCTCGCCCGGATGGCGCCACGCCAACCTGAGGAGCCAGCCTCCGTCGAGCCTCGTGCGCTGTCCCGGGCGAGCGGTCGAAGCCCGTTTCCGACGAGGTGGTGCAAAAGATATCCTGCCGATTTTTCGCCAACATAGTTGCCGTCTCCGCACGTTCGCGCCACCTCGGTTGCGAGCGCGAGGCCCGTCTGGGGCTTTACGGGTGCAAGAACATTTGCGATCCTTGTGGCCCCACTCTTGCTACTGTACCCCGTTGCCACCCCTGTGAGGGTGACGGAGGAGACCCATCCCATGCTGCGCTCCCTATTCATCCCCCGAATTGCCCTGCTCGCCGCTGTCGCTGGTGGGCTGCCCTCCTTGTTCGCTTGTCTCCAGCACCCGCTCAAGCCGGTGGAACTTGAAATCGCGCGAGAGGACGAAAGGATGATTGACCTGACGGTCAACCGCGACGTGGATATCCTCTTCGTCATGGACAATTCGGGTTCCATGGGCGACGAGCAGGGGCTGCTGGCCCGAAACTTCGGAACATTTATCGACGTCCTCGAAGACCCCGAAGTCGCGGCCAACTACCGTATCGGTGTCACCACGACAGACAGCGGAAACCCTGCTTGCAAAACGACGGGGGCCGAGGCGGGTAAACTCCAGATGCGCAGTTGCCGGGAGCGCACCGAGCAGTTCGTATTCGATCCTGGCGGTATAAACCAGAATGACCAAACAGACGTCGCTTGCTTGGACAACTGCCCTAATCGGGACTTGGAGATCTTGCCGTCGTTCGCTGAAGATGGCGAGACGAAGCCACGCAAGTGGCTAGAGAACCAGGAAGGGGCGCTCAACATCGACGCCGACGAATGGACGACAACTGAAGCATTCCAGTGCTTGGGCCCCATGGGTATCAACGGTTGCGGATTCGAGTCCCAACTCGAGTCCATGTATAAGGCATTGCGACTCACCGAATACGAAGGGTCGGACTCGTTTAAGTTCGTGCGGCGCAATGCGATTTTGGCCGTCGTGATCATCACCGATGAACTGGATTGCTCCTACAATCCAGATCATGGCGACATCTTCACCGACGACAACACGACCTTTTGGCTCGACCCCAATGATGGGCCACGCAGCGGGATCTGCTGGGAGGCGGGGGTGGAATGCAGTGGCGGAGGGAGCCCCTACGACGAGTGCCATTCCGCGAACCTCGACGATGACGGTGACGAGGTGGACGAAGGGGATGCCGGCAAGGATGCGGTGCTGCACCCGATCTCGCGCTATATCAACCTGTTGCAGGGCTACGAGAACGAGAAAAACGAACAAAACAGCCAGGGGCAAGAAGTGATCGTCTCCGTACTCGGTGGCGTACCGCATGGCTACCCGGCGGGCGACGAACCCTTGAACTACTTCGAAGAGACCGACGAGACCCAGGCGATCCAGTTTGGTGTGGTCCCAGGGTGTCTGTCGCAAGGGGGAGGCAGGGCCTATCCGCCGGTCCGGTTGAGAGAATGGGCGGAAGCGTTCGAGATCGGAGGCAAAATCAACCTGTTTTCCATCTGCAGCGACGACTACGCCCCCGCACTCAAGGCGATAGCCGACGCGATCATCGAACAAATCACGCCTGCTTGTTTCCGCCGCTGTGCCAAAGAGATGGATGTCGCCAAGGATGGTCTCCAAACCGACTGCACGATCAGCGAGCAGGCTCCCGGGTCAGATCCGCGGAACCTCGTCGAGTGCGAGCGTGACGGCGACGATGAGTACGAGTGGGAAGACGAGAACTACGTGGTGCCCGAGGGTGAGGAAGCGTGCTACGCGGTGCTGTCGGACAAAGACGATGGCAAGTCGGACACGGACGACAGGCATGACGACATGGAGACGGTGTGTCGAGAAGAGGGTTGGAACCTGCAGTTCAAGCTGCGACGCAAACCGGGCTCGCCTGGTGCGCCGGGGACGACGGTGCGTGCGACCTGCCAGCTCTCCGATATGCCCGAGGTGGACTGCCCCGACATCTAGTACCGAGACGAGTGCCGCTGGAGTCTGGCGCCGCCTCTCTCTCTCTCCAGGTCATCCACGCCTAGGCGTGGCCTGCCTGGGTGTGTGGGGCCAGTGCGATGCATGTGTTTCAAGATAGGCTTGCCCTGGGTCGTTGCCTCGCGGCATCTACAGCTCTGCTGACTGCGGGCCTGTGTGGAATTGTCGACACGATCACTCGCTCACGTGCTCGAGCGGCATGGGCCCTGGTCGCGGGGCTGCTGCTCGGTTGGATGGCGCTGGGCCAGGGATCGAACATTCGGCTCAATACCGACCTGAAAGCGTTGCTGCCGCAAGACGCCGCCAGTGTGGTGGCGTTGCGGCAGGTGTCCAAGCGACGGGGGCCGACCGACCTTCTCACCCTCGCCGTCGAGAGTGAGGACCCGGACGCCACCCGGCGCTTCTCGGCGGATCTGGCGGAGCGGGTGTCTCGTTGGCCAGAACTCCAGGAGCTTCGCGCGCAGCGAGACTACACCCCGTTGCGTGATCACGCGCTCTACTACTTGGAGCTGGAAGCGCTCGAAGAGCTGCGGGACACCTTGAAAACCGAACAGCGGCGCGCCCTCGGCAATGCCATGCGGCTGGGCATCAGTGATCACGAGATTTCCGTCGAGGCACTGATGGCCGACGACGACTGGGACGTCGGCTTGGACGATGATGATGATGATGATGGCAGCGAGCAGGGGGAGCAGGCGGACGCCGGCGATAGGGAGAAGGCAGCGGACGACCCGCTCTTCCCCGACGCAGCTGCTGGCGTGGCGGATCCACCGGACCGTGCTGCGCCGCTGCGAGACTGGTTGGCCGATCGGCGTGAGAGCTTCGTGCAGGACGGGCGGCTTTCGGAGCGTGAGGTCGATCTTATCTGGCCGGCGGAGGACGAAAACGGCGCGTTGATATTCCCCGATCGCGTGGTCCAATACCGGACTTCGCCCGATGGTCGGGTCCAGGTGATCCAGGCCCAGCTATCCCGTCCGGCGACGGATCTTGCGTTTTCCCGGGATGTTGCGGCACGGGTGGACGCCGCGATCGTCTCCCTCCAACCCCGGCGCTACCACCCCAGCTTACGGGCGATGCTCGTGGGATCGTACGAAGTTTCCGGGGAGGTGAATGCCGTTCTTGCGGATCTGAAGCGCGCCACCTGGCTGTCCGCACTGCTGGTGGTGGTCGTGCTGGCAGGGGCGTTCCGTACCTGGCGAGCTGTGATCATCGTGTTGGCGCCACTTGGGTTGGCGATGTTGCTGACACTCGCATTGGCCGAGCTCGTCTACGGCGAGCTCAACTCGCTCACTGCGTTTCTGTTTGCGGTCTTGTTTGGGATGGGGGTGGACTTCGCGGTCCATCTGTACGCCCACCGGGAGCGGGATCCGGATGGAACATGGTCGGCGCTGCTCCGCCGCCAGCTGCGACCTCTGGTTTCGACCATGCTCACGACGGTGGGGAGCTTGTGGGTACTCTCGCTGGCCGACTTCAAGGGCTTTCAAGAGTTCGGGGTGATCTCCGGTGCGGGAGTCGGGCTTTGTCTGGTGTCGGCGCTTGTGTTCGTCCCGGTGCTCGATGTGTTGTTGGGCCGACCACGCTGGCGCCGAGCGGCGAGAAAAGTAGCGATGCCCGACTCGATCCCGAGGATGCGGCGCACCGTGGCACGCCGCATCGTGGCGCTGCGCATCGCCGTGTTGGTCGGCCTTGGCGCTGTGGTGGGATGGGGCCTCCCCCACGTAACGTTCGAGAACAACCTGCGGGCCCTCAGGGCGCCGTCTGGGCCCCAAAAAGAGCGGAGGATTCCCTATGGATCGGCGTTGGGCGACAAGCGCACGTCGGTGCCGCTGGTGCTTACGGCGGATAGCGATGCGGACTTGGATACTGCAGTCGCTCGCTTCCGTGAGGTGGCGGGCGCGCCCGACCCCGACTTTTCAGACCCGGACGGTTCGCCACGGACCTGGATCAAAGACGCCCTCTCGGCGCGTACGACGTTGCCCGAGGATCCGGTCGCGAAGCAGCCCATATTGCGCGAGATTCGAGCGCTGGCCCTCGATTTCGCCTCCGACCTCGCCCCGCTCGCCTCGGACGATCCCGCGAAGCGCTACGCGACGCACCTCGACGTGCTGGCGAAACTCGCCGGTGCGGTGCCGTTGACGCTCGACGACATGCCGGCGTGGACGACCCGGCCCTTCGCGCAAGCCGATGGCCGGCTGGGGAGGATCGGACACGTCTATCTTCGTTTCCGCCAACACGACCTCGCCGAGGTGCGCTGGGTCGTGGGTCGGGTGCGGGCGCAGTTGGATGATCTCGACGTGGTAGCCGCGTCGAGTAGTTTCGTGTACGCCGATCTGAGCGAAGCGCTGGAGGGCGACGCCGCCAGATTGCCCCCCTTTGCGCTCGCCATGATCCTGTGCATGATCGCCGCGGATTTGCGACGTGTGCGGCAGACGCTTCGCTGCTTCTCCGCGCTCCTGCTGGGGCTCGGGCTCACGCTAGCCATCATGGGTTTATGCGATGTGCACATCAATTTCTACAATTTCGTAGTGATGCCGGCGGTGGTCGGCCTGGGTATCGACGCGAGCCTCCACTTGTGGCACGCGACCCAGCGTGGTCACATCGCCGCCACTTCCAAGGCCACGATCGTGGCAGCTTGCACCACGATAGGAGCATTCGGTGGCCTGCTTGCCACTGCGCACCCGGGCTTGCGCAGCATTGGTGAGGTGGGCGTACTGGCCATCGCCTGTTCGGTGCTCGCCGCGTTCTTGGTGTTGGTCGTGGGGCGAGGCTCCCCCGCGAGCGGAAGCGCTGGGGATTCCTAAAACCGGGCAGCTGCCCGGAGTCCGCCGATGAGGTAGATCGGCAGGCGTTGGAGATCGCCGGGGAGGGCGTAGTAGCGCAGGTGGATCCCCAGCGAAAGGTGGCGGCCGAGTAGCCAGTCGGCGCCGAGTCCCATGTGGATTTCCGGTTCGACCCTCTGCTGGCAGCGATTTTGTGCGGCGCAGGTCAAGCCGGGGTCGCAAGAGCCGTCGGCACGACAGCGCATGCCCACCTGACCCCAGGCATGGCCGGGGCCGGGGCTTGTGATCCACAACCCGCCCGCACCGACCTCGATGAGTTGGAGCACAGGTCCGAGGTCAAGGGGGTAGACGAGCCCCACGCCGAAGTTGCTGCTTCGTACGGCGCCCTCGCTGGCGAGGGGCGTGATGCGGCCGTCGTCTTCGACGCGCGCGTTCGCTTCCACGGGGTGGACGCTGTGGCTGACAGACCCGCGTAGCCACAGCCATCGCCGCACCCGGGCGTCGACTTCCATCCCGGCACCGAAGCCGCGCATGGGACCCGGTGGACGTCCGGCAAAACGCCGGTTGAGGAAGGAAGCGTAGAGCGGCGAAACTGTGAGTTGAAAGCGTCGGTCGCGGGTGTGCGCACGCAACATGGGGCCCGTCGGTCCCGGATCCCAACGCGGAAGTTGACCATGGGGCGCAGGGGCGAAGTCGGTGTCATCGGGATCTCGTGGCGGCGGTGGAGGACCTTGGCGCGCCCGGAGAGCGGGTTGTTTCGTGGCTGTGGACGTTCGCGCAACTGGCGACGATGGCCCATCTGTCGGCGCCGAACGGGATCTCGGCGCGGGTGTCGGGCTCCCGGTGCCCCCTGCCGTTCCCTCGCCGGCCCACACCGCCAAGGCGCAGGCGAGCACGGCGACCCCTCCCTGGGCTCGCGCGCGCGTGGAGACGTGGGGGGAGGCCACGTCCGCACTTATATCGCAGCGTCGCGTATATCGCAGCGTCGCGGGCTCGCGTGGGCCTGTCTGGTTCGGGCGCGTGTGTGGGACGGGCCTGGACACGGGCGTGGGCGTTCGGTAGACAACGCCCGTGAGCCAAGAACCCACCGGTTCGGGTGATGAGCCCGTCGATGACACCGTCGATGACACCGCGTCGGGCGGACGCTCGGCACCCTTGCCTTCGTGGAACCGAAGCCGCACCAAGCGAAACAAGAAACAAAGCCCCGCCGACGATGCCTTCACACGCAGTGTCCGAGGCGCCGGCCAGGCTGCGTTCCGCACCGGCCCCGCGGTACTGGGGACCCTGGCTCTGTTCGTGGCCGCCCTTTCGGGCGGAGTGTATTTTTATAAATCTCGGGCCTCCAGTGCGGCAGAGGCCAGCGCGTGGCTCGGTCGGGCAGCTGCCCTGGAATCGAGGACGACGGTGGGCGACGCCGAGTTGTTGGGCCTGCCCAAGGGAGCGGTCCCACCCAATCCGTTGGCCAAAGACGAGGACAGCCGCGCTAGCGCGGCTGCGCGGGCCTTGGGTGAGGTGCCGTCCAGCCCCGCGGAGGTGGGTCGGATGGCCGATCTGCTGAGGGCCGCTGCCGCCATGCGCGGTGGCGAGCCGGAACAGGCGCTGGACCTCTACGAGGCCTTCACCCGGTCCACCGCGGCCGACCACGCGTTCTCGTTCTTGGCCCACGAGGGCATCGTGCTGGCCAAGGAAGCATCCGGCGACGCGGAAGGGGCCCTGGCGCGCATTTCGGATCTGGCCCAACCCCCCGGTATGTTTGCCGAGCCCCGAAGCTTCTACCGCGACGTGATACTGGCCCATCAGGGCCGCATTTTGGAGAGCTTGGGTCGGGGCGGGGAGGCAAAGGTCGTGTATCGCACGTACCACGAGGAGTACGGGGTCCAAGATCAGCCCGCGGGCGTCATGGATGGGTTTGTGCGGGGTCGCATCGAGGTGCTGGACCCGTCGCTGCTTGCACCCCGAAAGGCGCCGGGCAATCCATCGCCCGCCCCGCAGGAAGAGCTGCCCGGACCGACAGCTCCCGTCGAGGGCTCCCGGGCTCCACCGCGACCCGATGCCGATGCCGACACTGGGAACTGAACCGTTCCGGATGGATCACGGTACGCATCACCGACTCCATCGTTCGCGGCAGCGGTCGGTTGGTGGCTGGGTACGAGCTGCGACCGTAGCCGCCGCGGTGGGGGCACAGCTGTGCCTCGGCGCTGGCTGTGGCGGCGGGCCGAGGCACCGGCCGGGCCCGTTACCCTATCCCGCGGCCCCGAGCACCGGCGCGGCCGCGGTGGCGAGAATGGTGTACGCCAGCCAACTCGCCCCCCTCCACAAGAGTCCGCTTCGCTCGGACGAATTTGGCACGGTGAGCGTGGATGCCCGGCGAGGGCTCGTTTATTCGGGCGGGCGGCACGGCTATCTCCTGGCGTCGGACGACAGGGACGGGCGGGTGGTGTGGGAGCTATCCCTTGGTGCGGCGATCCACGGTCCGCCACTTCTGGTCGGGCCGAACCTCTTGCTGTGCGGCACCGACGGTGGTGCGTTGGTAGCGATCGATCTCGACGACCGGACGCAGACGTGGCGTTACGAAACGTCCGGAACCATCCGCACACGACCGGTCGTACACGACGATGTGGTGTTCTTCGCAAACTCGCGGGACCAAGTGTTCGCACTAGATGTGCGCACCGGTGCCTGGCGTTGGCAATACCAACGCGAGCTTCCGCAGGGATTTTCGATCCAAGGGCGGGCTGGCCTCGCTTTCGTAGCCGCGCGAGACCTCGCATCGAGTGATCTCCACGATGACGTGGGCGTGCTCCTCACGGGCTTCGCAGACGGCCGTGCGGTGGCGCTGAGCGCGGTCACGGGGGAAGCACTTTGGATCACGGACCTCTCTCCGGCAGGCGAGGACGAATTTGTCGATGTTGACGCCACGCCCTTGGTTGACGTGGCGGCCGGTGAGGTTCTCGTCACCGGGCAGGCCACCGGAGTGCACGCGCTATCGTTGGTCGATGGTGAGCCGCGTTGGCGGTTGCCGATGCGTGGAGCGGGCCCGATCGTGCGCACGGACGCGCATCGCTACTTGGTCGCCTCGTCGATCGAAGGGTTGGTTGCTTTCGATCGGGGCGGACACGTTCGTTGGCGACGTCAGCTCGATCCTGGTGTCGTGGGCGTGCCGGTCGTAGCGGGTCAGCGGATTTTTGTGAGCCACTCGGAGTCGGGACTTCTGGTTTACGGCTCGGATCGGGGGGAATTCCTCGGGGGGATGGACGTGGGATCAGGCGTGTCGGGCGGGCTCTCCCTGCACGAAAGCAAGCAGCGTCTATATCTCACGACAAATCGCGGCATGTTGCTGGCGCTCGATATCGGCGGCTAGCACCCCGTCCAGCGCAGCGCGACCCGGATCGCATCCAAAAATCTATCCGGGCGTCGGCGAACACAAGGCCCGGCACATACGTTCCATCTTGGCGTATCTGCCGGGCTCTTCGCAGCAGCGCGGGGGGCGGTATCCGCTCTCCGTCTGTTCTACTACTACTACTACTACTACTTCTACTTCTACTTCTTCTTCTTCT
>JAZGFE010000235.1:0-4078 GCA_036479215.1 Nannocystaceae bacterium
CGAAGCGATCAGGCGGGGGCACCTCATTGAGCACCGGCGGTGCCGGAGCCGCCTTGTCGAAGTCGGGCGGCGGGGTGAAGGTCTGCGTCACCGGGGCGGGCTTGTCGAAGCGCGCCGGTGGGGGCACCTCTGTGAGCGTCGGGGCCAGCGGGGCAGTCTTGTCGAAGTCGGGCGGCGCGACGAACGTATCGATCACCGGGGCTGGCTTGTCGAAACGCGCGGGGCGCGGGACATCCACGATGGTCGGCGCCACGGGCGGGGCCTTGGTGAAGTCGTCCGGCGGGACGAACTCATTGATGGTCGGCGCGGCCTTGTCGAAGCGGGCGGGAGCTGGCACGTCGGTCAGCGTCGGGGCTTCGGGCGGGAGCTTGGTGAAGTCCGCGGGGGGCGTGAAGGGCGTAATCACCGGCTTGATGGTGGTGTTGGCCGGCGGGCTTCTGACGGCCAGGGGCGGAATGGACGGCGTCGCCGGCGCATCGGGAATGGCAGGGAAAGTGGTGTCGATGATCGGCGAGATCGGCGCCGTCGGCAGGACGAAGCCAGCCGCGGTCAGAATCGGCAGGCCCGACGTGTCGATGGTCGGATCGTCAATCAAATCCACGAGTTGCCCAATATTGTTGAAGAGCGCGAGCGCCTGGTCAAAGGCGGCCTCCGCGAACGCGACCGTCGAGGTGAACGTATCGACCACATCCGGCGCCCCACCTACCGTGAAGGAACCGGGGTCGCCGAGCGAAACGGTGATTGGACATGAAGCCATGGGTATCGCCTCCTGGGGTCAGTATAGACCTACGGTGTTGACTGGCCGGGGGGAATCGTCACGCCTAAATACTCCGTAACCACCTCTACCCCATTGAGGCAGGCGGTCTCGCCAATGCCGAGGGAAGCGAGAAACTGCTCGTGAGCCAAAAGCCCCGGGCAAATGAGACTGGAGTTGATGAACAGGTTGCTCGCGAGTTCCGGCGCACCCTCCGGCGCGATGAAAACATTGTTGCTCTGGGTGGCACTCACGAACACCGTGTCCCCGAGCTGCCAGTCGTGCTCGGCGGTAAAGGTGCTCCAGGTGCTCGCGTCGGTCACGATATTCCATGTGCCCCCGTTGCCGAGTGGCTCACAGTCGCCCACCTGGTTGGGCCCCGGCGTCGAACAGTTGTTGACGATCTGGATGCGCGTCGGTTTGTTTCGCCCGATGTACGGATCCGGATTTCCCAAGAAATCCACGTCTTGCCGGCAATTGCCGTCGGCCGGCTCGATGCAGATCAGGATAGCGCGATGAAAAATCAGGTGGGCCGGGTAGACCTGTCCCGACGCAGTCGGCAAGAACAAGAAATCCGAACACGGATCACTCGGGCAATTCAGCGGACCCGTGATACACGTAAAGTCACAGGTGCCGCAAAAATCGTTGTCCCAGGCAGCTTGATCGAATGGCTTGTCGCGGAAACCCGGGTAGGTCTCGATTTCAAAAAACGAATCTTCCGGGCGCGTCCCATCCATGAAGTACCCTTCCTCGATCTGGACCCCGCCACCCATGACATCGATCAACAGCGAGTCGGCCCACCAGTTGTTGTCATCGGTCGGCTTGCAGGGGCCTTCGCTGTCGGTGTCGAAGACGCGAATATCGTCAAGCGAAAATCCACCGTACCAGCCATACGGCAACCTGGCACGGAATGTTCCGGATTGCCCGTTGATTTGAAATTCGTAGCGCGTGGTCAACGTGCGGCCGGGCTCCCTCCCAAGACGGACCTCAAGCTCGATGGTCGCGCCGCCACCGCCTTTCCCGAAAGGAAATTCGTTGCAGCAAGGGTAGCCGTTCATGGCCACCTGGACGACGTAGTTGCCGGGGAGTGGTACGCCCTGCAGCTGCCAGCTCGGCGCGGTCTCGGTTGGCGTGAAAGTGTCCGTCACCACGCCGCCGAAAAAGGCGAACGGCAAGGTCTCGGTAAAATTGTGGATCGGATCTTCGGGATCGAGGTAGACGACTTGCCCCCACATCAAATCGGGATCGGGCTCATCGAGATCCTGGAGGGGATCGTAAGCATAAGGATACTCCAGATAGACGAGACCACTGTCGGTGTATA
Source organism: Nannocystaceae bacterium (assembly GCA_036479215.1). Taxonomy (GTDB): domain Bacteria; phylum Myxococcota_A; class Polyangia; order Nannocystales; family Nannocystaceae; genus FL481. The sequence goes on from JAZGFE010000235.1 coordinate 2,076, forward strand.
GACACGCATAGCTGGAACTGTGGACGATATTGAATCCCGCCTCGGCATCGGGATGCACAGCCGCCATGGCCTGCTGTACTTGATTCGCAACAAACCGAAGTTGGGGGAAATCGAACGGCAACCAGACTTTACACGGGCCCGGATCGCCCGGGTCAAGCGGCGCTTTGACACAGGTGGGCACATAGATCCCATCGTTGAAAAGATCGCTGAATCCGTCCCCCGTCAATAAAACGATTTCCTGATCGTCGCAGCGCACCAATTCAAAAACCCGCGTCATCGGCACGCTGCCAACAGCACTGGACACGCTCGGCGTTGTCAGTGCGCTGGCATCGCCGCCCGGCTTGGTGCCCATGCCAAGATTGCACGCGAGCGATGAGCCGTCATACATCGGCCCGACATGCTGTTGAGTGGCTCCCGCGCGACTCGCGCCCGGCCCTTGAGAACGCAGACGCGCCGACTCGGGCGCGGAATCCGCGGGCTCCCAGACCCATAGACGCACCTCGGGACTGCCCGTAAGTTCGTGCGGGGTACACGTCGCGGTTCCTTCCTTGATGCGGGCGCCGATCCAGAGGTAGGGAATATATAAGTCCTTGCGCTCCTCCTCCTCCTTGGCGCCGACACTTGCCTCGATCCACACTTCATCATGGCCAGGGCGGGTGATGGCGGTGATGACTTCGCCCGTGCGCTCGTGCCAAACATGCTTGCCCATACCGAGATTGGTGTCGGACGCCAGGCGGGTCCGCAATTGCAGTTGCGCGAGTCGCTTGCGCCCAATCTTTTGCAGCGAGCGTGTCTTGACGTTGTGTCCCGCCGAAAAGTCACCGAACCAGCGCCAAAGAATCTGATCGCTCTGCGACCAGGCGGTGAAACCGAATTGGTCGGATGGCCCGTAAAGGATGTTGCCGGGCTCGTCGGTGAAGGGATCGAAACCGCCGCCAGGCATTACTTGATCCGGCTTTGGAAATCTTCGACTTCGAGTTGCACCTTGTCGAGCTGCAGGCTCGCGCCGTCCTTGTTCTCCAGCTTGAATTCCCAATACCGCGACTTGATGCCGCGGGCAAACTTGCCCCGCGCCGGCTTGATAGCAGTCGCGCTCGCGCGGATATTGTAGGGCCCGTGCGTTTTGCCGTTGTCGGTCGTGAAACTTATCTTGACCGTGCCGTCGGAATCTTCGCCGAGGAAGGCCACCGGCACGCGCTTCAAGCGATTGGTCCCCAGAGAGAGCTTGCCGGTGTCGGCGAAGGCGTCGATGTCATCGAAATGCTCAATGGTATAGCTGTCAGCGTTATCCCAATCGTTGTCCGTCCCGCCGGTGAGCGCCGAGGTGGTCAGTCGTATATCACTCGCGATGGCGACAACCGTGCCGGTGCTGCCGTCGGTATCGTTCGTGATGGTTTCGCCGATCTTGGTGTCCCGCGCCAAGAACTGACCGGCGCTGTCATCGAGCTGCGTCGCCTGGTCGCCGACGCCGGTGCAAGTGCCCTTGATGTCGTTGCGATCAAAGGCAGCATCGAAACGGTAGATACCGTCGTCCCGCGCACCGAGGTATTCCTGGTTGAAGCGCACCATCGAATGGAACTGGAACGACTCGTAGCGACTCGGGGCATTGGTCTTCAAATTCATCAACCAGGTATAGAAAACCTGCGCGGCGTCGAGGAGATACTGTTCGTTGAGGTGCCGACAAAGCTGCGCGTAGACCTGGAGATCGTATTCGCCATTGAGGTGGCGGATGGCCTGCTGATACGCCTGTAAATCATAATGGCCATTGAGCTGCCGGATGCGCTCCAGGAAGGTCTGGAGATCGTACTCTTCGTTGAGGTGGCGCGTGACGCCGAGTAGCGCGTCCAGATCATAGTGGCCGTCGAGCTGGCGTTTCAGTTCGAGGAAGGCCGGGAGGTCATACTCCTCGTTCAAGAGGCGTTTGCGCGCGACGTAGGCTTGCAGATCGTATAGTGCGTCGACCTGGCGGGTAACGGCGTCGAAGGCGTTTAACTCATACGCCG
>JAZGFE010000236.1:0-6810 GCA_036479215.1 Nannocystaceae bacterium
GGCTCGCGTAACCTATTCGTTGTGCCGGCTGGCCGTCGCGCGCAGCGAGCAACTTCGTGAGGGCCAGGTCTGCATAGCAAGCGCGCACGCCCTGAAACCCCACGCGTCGGAAGTAGCGAGCTCGCCCCGATTCTCCCGCGAGGTTTTCTTGCTGCCTGCGTGAGTAGGCGAGCACCTCTCGCAGAATTCTTCCCACGTGATATGGCGAGAGCTGGAGCGCTCGTGCGTGCTCGGACCAGCGTGCGAACACCCGCTTCTCCCGATCGTGATCCACGAAGGGCGCCCGTGGATCGGCCGTCTTGTGCGCTCTGACGTCTCGAACCGCATCCATGCGCTCTCGGATCAGCGCGACGATCCGACGGTCGACATCATCGATCCGCTGACGCAGATCCGTGAGGCCATTCGTGGCCGAGTCGGAGGCCGAATCGGAATCGGAATCTGGATCTGGATCTGGATCTGGATCTGGATCGGTCATGGCGTGGTATCCAAACTCAACGGTCTAATCGCTGACGCGGGTTGGCTTACGATCTGCGGAGGACGGTGAGGGCGCCGAGCGCAGCGACTATGTAGAACAAAACGGACAACCATGGCAGTCCGATCCATGCCCAGGCCGGTAGCTGATGAAAAGACAGCGCGAGCGTGCCACATAGCATGGCCATCAGTGAAAAACCGGCGCGTATGGCCCTTGCCTGACGGACATTGGCGGCGTGCGCCTGGGTGCGCAACGTATCGGGTGACACGCCGAACGCGAGTTTGCCGGTGGAGACGGTGTCGTACAGCGCCGGAATCGAACGCGGTAGCGTGCGGGCGAGCCCGGATAGGATGTGAAAGTCCGTGATAGCGAGTTGCTTGAGCCGGTCGGGGCCGTAGCGCTCCGAGATCATCTTGGTGATGTAGGGCTTGGCCATCGCAAGCGGGTCTGCGTCGGGGGCTATGGTGCGGGCCAGTCCTTCGGTGGTCAGGATCGCTTTGAACATCATGGTGAAATCGGTGGGAAGCCGGACGTTGTGTTTCGATGCACCTTGTACGAGCTCGGTAAAAACGTCGCCGATCCGAACCTGCGACATCGGGACGCCCACCAGGTATCGTTCGGCGATGGAAATCGCGTCGGATTCGAACGCGCGGTAGTCCACGTATCCGTGGGGAATGGCCAGACTATAGAAGGTGCTCGCTACAGCTTCGAGATCTTCGTTGAGCATGGCCGAGATGATGTCGATGACCTTTTCCTTGCGGCTCGGTGCGAGTCTGCCCACCATTCCGCAGTCGATGAGTGCGAGACGATTGTCCGCGAGAACGAAGACGTTGCCGGGATGCAGGTCCCCGTGGAAAAAACCGTCGATGAATAACATCTGGTATACGGCATTGAAGTAGACGCTGGCCAGCGCCTCTAGATCTCCGCCTTGTTCGATGACTTCGCTGAATTTTTTCCCGTCGATGTACTCCATGCACAGCACCTCAGCCGTCGAATGCTCAGCGTAAACGGTGGGAATGTAGATCTTTGGCTGCTCCTCAAGGTTGTGGCGAAACCGAGCCATATTGGTGGCCTCGGTGCGGTAGTCCATTTCTTGGGCGATCGATTTGGAGAAGTCGTCGACCATGCCTTGCAGCGCCATGACCTTGGCTTCATCGAAGGCTTCTTCGAGATAGCCAGCGAAGGCACGCAGAATGTGAAGGTCGCTGTGGATCGTCGGAGCGATGGCAGGCCTCTGGACTTTGAGGACGACATCTGTGCCATCGTTGAGGCGCGCGCGATGTACCTGGGCGATGCTCGCCGAGGCGAGTGCCTCGGTGTCCACACTCTCAAAGCGATCGCGGAAGTCCTCTCCAAGATTGCGCCTCAACTGGCTCTCGATCGCATTGAACGCGATGGGTTCGACCGCATCTTGTAGTGATGCAAGTTCGCGTACCATGGCTTCGGGCAAGATGTCGCCGCGGGTCGATAGAATCTGTCCGAACTTGACCCAGGTGGGTCCGAGACCCGTGAACACCTTCACCAGGCGCCGCCCCGTCTCCTGGCTACCCATGGCGGCGCGTGTCAGCTCGGGGCCGCTGTATTCGACTTGGAGCTCGCGTCGTAGCTTGAGCTGGGAGATCACCCAGCCGAAGCCGTGTGTAACGAATGCCGCTGTGATCTCTCGAAAGCGGTTGATATCTTTGGCTCCTGTGACGAGCGCTCGAGATGACGATACGATGGTCCGGAGAACCGACACAATGCTTCAGAGTGTAACAACGAAACGCCCTAGTGGCGATCGAAGGAGCGTGCGAGTTGAGCCTGGCTGCACTATTGGAGCTTCAGATCGTCGTGCAGCTCGCTATGATCCCTGAAGAGCCGGGCGGCATGCGGATTCATGCCGCCTCGTAGCCCGAGCTCGATAGCCTCCGCCACGGCTCGCGCCGTCTCGGCGCGGTGGGGGGCAAACTAATTCTGCGCGTTCGTGGCTTCTGTGCGCCGATTCGTGAATTCGTGCCCTACCACTGGTTTTCGCCCAGCGTAGCCGCTGTGCGTGTCGTGGTAGTAGCCGATGCCGGGCTCGCCAAGTTTCCAGCATAGCAGCACCTCCGTGGTGCCGTCTCGCCAGGAACGAAAATCCAACAGTCCGTCGACGAGGCCTTTCACCTCGGCGCCCGTGCCTTCGATGGTCTCCACGTTTTCACGCAAGGCGGTGAACAGCATGCGGGCTCGGGCGAGACAACGTTGGTCCTCGTCGTCGAGTTCGAGCTCTCGTTCGCCCGACAACACCGAGGCGTTGACTACATGGCCGGACTGCCCAAGACCGTCGATCGAGTCCCGCAGGTGGGCGTGCAGCTGCAGGGCCTCGCCCATCAGCCCCGCAAGCCGCGGGATGAGCGCTTCCGCCTCGGTGATCTCGAAGTATTGTCGCGACACCCGACGTGAGTAGCGTCGTCCGTGGCGCGCAGTCAACGATCAACCGGGAAGCGGGCTGTATCGCTTCGCCGCTGGCTTGTCCAGCCAGCGGCCGCCCGTCCGCGCGCGAACGGGCGTTCGTCACCGAACCTCAGGTTCTGCGGTCGCGCAAGAACGGATATGCGTCGCGGGCGTCTCGCACACGCGCCGCTTCCACCGGCGCGAAAATCAGAGTCTCCGTCCGTTTCGCTTCGGCAAGTACCTCGCCCGCTGGGTCGATGATGGCAGTGTCCCCAGCGTAGCTCAGCTTGGCCGCAGAGCCCACACGGTTCACACCGACCACGTAGGCCTGATTCTCGATGGCGCGCGCGCGTAGCAGCGCCTGCCAGTGGTAGCGTCGTTGCTCGGGCCAGTTGGCGACGACGATGTAGCAGTCGGTGCTCGAGGCGGTTTCCCAAAACGCATCGGCGAAGCGTAGATCGTAGCAGATAAACAGCGTGACCCGAACTCCTTCGATCTCGATGGTGGTGTAGGTATGCCCGGCATCATAGTGGCGGTGTTCTTCGGCGAAGGTGAACGGATGGATCTTGTGGTAGCGGGTGACTTTGCCGTCGGGAGCTGCGAGGACCATGGTGTTTCGCGGGCGATCCTGCGGCCGGGCTCGTTCTGGAATCGAACCACAGATCCACATCCCTGTTCTACGCGCTTGATCGCGCAGAAAAGCGGTACTCGGTCCGTCCATAGGCTCGGCTATGGCCTCCGTGTTCATGGAGAACCCGCAGGCGTACATTTCGGGCAGCACGAGCAGGCGGGCGTCGGCTGCGACGGCCGTGTCTATCCAGGGGAGGAGGCGGCGGTGGTTCGCCGGGGGATCTTCCCAACTGATGTCATATTGGAGTGCGGCCACCCTCATGCTCGTAGGCCTTCCAAGCGGCGAAGGGCCTCGTCGATCACCGGCAGGCTCTTGCAAAACGCCCAACGCACAAAATGCCGGCCGTTCGCTGGGTTGGCATAGAAGGCCGACGGCGGGATGGCGACCACCCCGACGCGTTGGGGCAGCATACGGCAGAATTCCATGTCGTCGCGGAACCCCAGCGGCCGGATATCGGTGAGCGCGAAGTAGGTGCCAGCGGGGAGGTGTACCTTGAAGCCGAGGTCGCTCAGACCCGCGCACAGGCGATCTCGACGCTCGCGGTATTCGCTGAGGAACGTCGTGTAGTACGCGTCCTCGCTTCGGTAGGCAGCCGCGATCGCGTGTTGAAACGGTGTGCCGTTGCAGTAGGTGACGAACTGGTGGGCCGTACGTAGGGCCGCGGTGAGCGGTTCGGGGGCGCAGGTGTGGCCGATCTTCCAGCCGGTGAAAGAAAAGGTCTTGCCGGCGGATGAAATGACGACGGTGCGCTCCCGCATACCGGGTAGGCTGGCCAAACAGATGTGCCGGCCTTCGAATACGAGGTGCTCGTAGACTTCGTCGGTGATGGCCAAGATGCCGCGATCTCGACACAACTTGGCGATGTGTTCAAGTTCTTCCAGCGAGAATACTTTGCCGGTGGGATTGTGCGGCGTGTTCAACAGGATCGCCCGCGTGCGCGGCGTGATGGCGCGTTCGAGTGCCTGATGGTCGTAGGTGAACGAGGGACTGTGTAGGGTGACGATCTTGGGTACCGCGCCGGCCATGGCCACACTCGCGCGGTAGGAATCGTAAAAGGGCTCGAACATCACGACTTCATCGCCTGTCTCGCACAATGCACAGAGTGTGGAGAAAATCGCCTCCGTTGCGCCTGCGTACACGGTGACCTCTCGGTCCGAGTCGTAGTCGAGACCGTAGAAATGGCGCTGGTGGTCGGCGATGGCCGCGTTGAGCGGAGCGATGCCGTGGCTGCGGCAATATTGGTTGTCGCCTGTTCGGATGGCCTCGATGGCCGCATCCTTGATGAACTGCGGACCGTCAAAGTCTGGGAACCCCTGACCGAGGTTCACCGCATCATGAGACTGCGCCAACGCGGTCATTTCTGCGAAGATCGTGGTCCCGAAGCCCTGCAGACGGGAGGTGAGGTAGGGCAAACGTGCGCTGATCATGCCCGGCGAGTGTGGCACAAGGTGCGCGTGGAGTCATGGTGCGAGCCTCCTTCACCCGGGGCACGATCAACGTGGCAGCTATGTGCGTCGTGGCGTAGCTCAGCGTGATCGCACGCCGATCGGCGGCAGTCGGTGCGGTCGACGGCAGCCGCGGTCAGAAGATGTGGAGAAGGCCGTCGCGCAGACGATATCGGCGTCACGTCAAGCTGGCACGCTTTACAATGGGTCGCTCGCTGTCGTAGGTGCGCGGGCACCGAGCGTTCTGGAAACGGAACGACAGCACCCGCGACAACTAGCAATAGGAGAATGAATGCACCGTCTCTTCGCGCATGCTTCCGGCACCGTGGCCAGGTCCAAGTCCTCGCTCCGAGGTCGCTTTCTGGGTCTGCTCCCCATGTTTACGCTCCTTGGCGCATGTGGGCCGGGCGCTATCGCTACCTCCCCCGACGACAGCGTTGGCGCGACGTTGCCAGCAGCGGAGGACCCTGTGGGTGGATCGCTGCCGGGCGGAGTGAACACGGAATCGCCGGGGAGTACCGACGACGGCTGGAGCGACGACACGGAGGCGGATCCGGCGACGTGGACCGACGCACTTGACGAATTTTGTGTTCCGGGTGTGGGCGATTGCGCGCCGGGCTGGAAATGTCAGCCTGTCGTGGCGGAAGACGACGCTTGTTGTGTAGACTCCGCCATGTGCGTACCGCTAGTCGGCGACCGTCAACTCGGCGAGCCGTGTTTGCGCGAGCGTTACAGTGACGACTGCGCCAGGGACTTGTTTTGCTTCTCCTTGGTTTCCGGCAAGGTGGGGTCCGGCACATGCGTCCAGCTGTGTGACGGCCTTGTGCCAGAAAGCTGCGAAGAAAATGATCCAGGTCTAGAGGATCACGTGTGTGTGGCGTTCAGCGGCGGATGGTTGCCCGTCTGCAAGCTGCGCTGTCACCCTCTTCGGTCCGTATGTGAGGAGCGGGACGGGTGCTATCCCATCGACCATGACCTGTACGCCTGTTCGGAACCTTTCCCCGTAATGGGAGATCCTACAGGAATTGGCTGCGGCGTGGCCAGGGACTGTAACCCCGGTCAGGTCTGTATCCCCGCTGAAGAGCACGGGGCATGCGGATCTCATGTTTCGTGCTGTGCACCGTATTGTGACCTTCTTGCGGACGACGCCCTTTGCGAGGACCCGCTGGTGTGCCAGCCTTTTCTTGTCTCGGACGAGCCACCGGTCGACCCATATCTCGACGTCGGCGTGTGCGTGGTCGGGTCTCGCTAATGGACCACGCGTCGACTTTGATCGCGTACGTGTAAGCGGGACAAGTGGACAGAATCCCCCAGTTTCAGCATCGTTGGCCGGTTGCACAGGCGGTTTGCAGCGTTCGGTTTGCATGTGTATCTCCATGATATCACGAAGGTATGGTTGCATGCCTTGGCGCGGCGAAGTCAGCGGAAGCGTGTGACCTGGTGTCGAACGCACTTCCTCACCGAGCCGGCGGATGGCATGCTCTCGCATGCCATCCGCCCTTGAGCGTGCCAGTAGAGGCTCAGGGTGTGGAGGAACCAAAGACGCGGCGACATCGGGTGGCGTGTGTTTGCGTGGCGTTCAGGCTGTGCGCGCGTGTGCGGGTGCACGCACCGTGCTCACCTGCTCCTAAGTAGGCTCCTAAGTAGCATGAGCCGGGTCGGAGAGCGCGCACGGGTGTGAAGTGCGCGCATTGCTGGTTGGTGTCGTGCGATTGCGCGCGCGAGTACAGATGCCGACCACGAGGCGGGGAGGGCACCCACGCGGCTGCTTTCGGCGAAGCTGCACCCGCGTCGACGTATCTTCAACGTGGACGCGACGGGCTACAATCGCGTCCCCACACGGCTGG
>JAZGFE010000237.1:0-11884 GCA_036479215.1 Nannocystaceae bacterium
CAAAGCGGTGGGCTCATTCTGAGAGAGGCGGCGGGCTGGTCTGGGCTGGGCTGGGCTGTGCTGGGCTGGGCTGGGCTGGGCTGGGCTGGGCTGGGCGCTGCGAGGCGGATGCTCGGTTTCTTGATTGAAGAACGGGTCGATCGGGGGGCGTGCATCGAGTTGGGGGTAGCACGCGGGCAAACCGGTTTGACGTCCACGGACTTCTTTGACGTCCACCGGTGGCTTGGAACACCTGGTCGTGTCGTGTCGTGTCGCGTCGTGTCGCCCGGTCCGGCTGGCCGGACTGGGTGCACATTCCTACGGTTCCTCCTGGCCACGCACAACAAGCGGAGCATCATTCGCCCGCGTACACGATGATGATGTGTTGGGGGTCGAGATCGCTCGTTTGGGGCGATTTGCCAGCCTGTGACACCGCGATAAGCCGCTATAAGCAAACGCCTTCCATCGCTCGCCGTCCTTGAATGGTCAAGGTCGCCGCACGAGGGAAGGTTCAGAGCAGGAGACAAGACACATGCCGAATATCGGAGAAGAGCTCGCGTCACTAGATTTTTCGAACCTGATCGGGGGTCCGCTCAACGCGGTCGTCGATGCACAGGCGAAGGCCGCCATCACCACAGCCGACTTCATCAAGACGGTGGGGTTTGATCAAGACAACAAGGTCATTAACGTTGACTTTAAGTACAGCAAGAACACGCCCAATCCGGATGACCCCGATTCGCCGATTCGCGGAGATTTTACGCTCACGGTACCATTTTTGACGATGGTGCCGATCCCCTATATCCGGGTGGACAAGGCAGAGATCGAGTTCAACGCCAAGATCACGTCGACGACCTATAGCAAGACAGCGAGCGAATTCAATGTCAACGCCAACGTGTCGGCGTCGTATAAGACATTCTTCGCCAAAGCCAAACTGAGCGTCAGCACCGCATACAAGAGGTCGACAGAGAGCGGAAACGAAGTTGACCGCCAGTACAGCATGCGCGTGCTGATTCAGGCCTCGAATGCGGACCTGCCAGCGGGGACAGAACGCATCTTGAGCATCCTTGAGAACACGATTGAGGAACGTCCGAGCGCGACCACCCCCTAGTCTCGCGCCGCACGGACCCCTCGGCCCCGGCAGCTCACGCGCCGGGGCCGTTGTCGTTGGCAGTTGGGGTCGGCACGCACGGGTATCCACGCCTACCGGGTCGGAGCATGACCGGGTGAAGGCATGACAGGGTCTAAGCTTGGCCGACCACACAGCCGGACCGCGCTGACCCGTAGGCGCTGACCCGTACCGACCCGAGGTTTACACCCCACCGGCCTGTGCGCTACCATTGGTAGCAGGAGGCAGGACTTCGGAAGGACAAAACCATGGCGGACGAAGAATCTCAGGTTCCCTTATCTTCGGTAATCGGTGCACTCGTGGCGGGGCTCGCAACCGCCCGTCAGAGCGCGGACATGAATACGCTACACATTGCGCGACAATACTGGCACGACAAACACCTGCGCACCCTGTCCGTGCCACGGATGCGCATGCCGAAGGTTCATATTGATTTGCCTGTGGTGATCGAGAGCGTGATTCCGGCGCGCCGCATGCAGCCGGCGCTGCCAAGAGATGTGAGCAGAGATGCGGCGAGGACCTTGGAGGGGCTCCTCCAAGACACAGGCGCGATCCTCGGTGTGACGGATGCGGTTGATTTTTCCGCACGCTACCAAGACAAGTTCGTTACGCAGTACGACAACGAACAGCGCCGCCTGAAGAGACGAGCCAGCGGTGTGGATGCCACGCTTGCGGACGAAGTTGCGGGCATATCGGAGCGCGTCTTGGCAGCACTGTTCGCCGCTTGTGCCCCCGGATCTAGCTTGCCCAGAGGGGCCGAAGCTGCGACTCCACAGACCGAGACCGAGACCGAGACCGAGACCGAGACCGAGACCGAGACCGAGACAAACACCCACACCCCGTTCGTTGATGATCGATATCAGAACGCGTTGGATCTCCTCTTGCGTGAGATGTGGGGCGAAGTTGAGTACCTCGCCATCGCGCAAACATCGAGGCAATCCGAATTCGCGGTGGCGTCGCGTACCGAACACGTGAAGGCGACCGGCGCTCCTGGTATGGTCGCGCGCATTCGCATGACAGTCGTCGAGGAGGGCCTCGAATGGCACAAAGACGAGGATGCCACGGAGTCAGGCTGGCGCCTCATTCCAGAATAGGCCCCAGGGAACAGCCACCATGTACGCGTATCGACGTGAGCGATTGCTCCAGCAGCTCGACGGGCTCGCGCCTGTGGTCAATCGATATCTTGCAGCGGATTTCGCGTTCCCGGCAGTGGCTATCGCTTGGCTCGATGCCGCCGAAAAAGAGATGGCCCGCCTGCGTCTCCCCCAAGGAGCTCGACTTTCCGCGTTGCGAGCGACCATCGTTGCCGCTGGCGACGCTCTGGAGGGCGATGGCCACAAAGAGAAGCCACGCGCATCTGCTGTGCGCAAGGCCAAGAACGCGGCCGCTGCCGTCGCACTCGAGGGCGCCGAGGAGATTCTTCGCTCCCAGGTTCTCGAATCAGATCGCTACCTCGAGGGTTTTGAGCGTAAGCTTGAGGAGACCATCACCCGAGCGGTCGTCGCGGAGATACTGCCCCCCGCTCAACCACAAGACTACGCGGCTTGGCTTCGCAAAGTGTGGTTCGCTATCGCAGAACACGAAGCGACCCGGCCGATGTGCACCTACATCGCCACGGCATTGGGAGCCAGCGATCGCCTGTATGTGCTGGACTCCGTGCTCAGCCGACTGATGGGCCGAGTCCTGCCGGTTCTCGACCTGGAACAAGATCTAGACATCGCGCAACGACGCATCGATCCGCAACCGCAGGTCAGCGACGCGAGCCTGCTGCACTTCCTACGCGAAGCATCCCCCCTCGATCTCCGTGCCGCTGGTGTACACTGGCGGCTTGTCAATCGCATCGTCGATTTGCGGCCGCTCGAGAGTCTGAGCCCCCTCGACCTGACCGACGCCACGCTGAGCGCGGTCCGTGCGGCAGCGGGAGACTGGAGCCCTGGTGCTGTGCTTCGCGGTGTGCAGTTGCGGTCACAAGAGGTCGAGATGTTGCTGCGCTTGCTCAACGACTCCTCTTTCGATCGTCTTCACGAGGTTGTGTGTCTCCCTCGTGACGTCGCTCGGGATATCGAGCTGTTGCGGCCATTCGCCACACTACAAACGGCTTGTGAAGTCGCTCGCCTGGGCTGCAACATCCTCCAGCGCATGCTCGCGTATCTCAACGACTGGCAACCCTACCGTGATCTTGAAGGCGTGCCCTTGAGCGCCGCCGAACGCTGCGAGATCCTCGCACTGGCGAATCGTCTCGGAGAACTTGGGACGGCGGCACGGCAACGCGCGGAGATCATCATTGGGGATGAAATCGTGTCCGCGCTCATCGAGGCGGGGCCCTTCGAAAAAGCAGAGGACCTGCTGTCCGTGCCGGGGATCAGTCGACGCACATTCTTCGATCTGATCGCCCAATCGAGGCTTGCGTAAGTCCCACAGAGAACGGGAAAACCGTGAAAAACAAGCGAAGCACCGACACAAGCACGGAACCTCCACATATGACGACAGGCTTGTCGGACCTCCTCGGCGCACTCGCAACGGCGGTGGCCAAGGCGCGTGAGGTGGCGGATTTTGAGCGCGCGAGACTGCAACGAAGCTACGCCCGCTACCCACAGCTGCGCGGCCTTACGGTGCCCCGGCTGCGGATGCCTCGGGTAGAATTCGAAATCCCAGTGCGACTCGGCGAAGCGCTGCCCGATCGGCATCCTATTTTGGAGGATATGGAAACCCTGGCCGACACCGCTGCTGAAGCTGTGGCGCTCGAGGTTGACGCCATCGGAAACACCCACCTGCCGGCCGCGGGGCGCCGCGAACTGGCGCAAGCTTTCTTCGCCGCGTTCACGGCGCTTGATCTGGCGGCGATGGACCCTGGCACACAAGTTGACGCGCTGGAGCACAGCGTTGGCAGCCCACTCGCCTCCGCCATCGTCCGCGGTGTCTACCTTGTCCGCGTACCGCTTCGCGACGATGCGCTGCGCGAGCGACTCGTCGCCGCCGGCCTGGCCGAGCTCGCTCGACTCCAGCGCATCGCTGGCGACGAGAGTCCAGCCAAAGCACTCGGTATCCAGCAACGTGCCCTCTCTCGCGGGCTCACGTCCCGTGTGCGCAAGGAACGGATCGAACTCGTAGACGGTTTCGAGGCCATGCTCGCTGCCCAGTACTCGGAGCGCCTACGCGCGATGGCGATGAAGAACGGCACACCCGCGCGGGAGCTCGGCCGCGTGTCCGCAGAACAGGCCGCCGTATGTGCTCAGGCGTTGTTGCTGGAATTGCTCGCGGACCAGGGCGTACTCGACGTCTGCGACAAGTTGGCCGCGGCGGCGCGCACACAGCTCACCGCGGCCGCGCAAGCGGCTGTGGCCGCGCACGCTGTGGCGCTTCCGGCCAGTGCGGGCGACCGTAGCGTCCATATCGTGGTACCTGGCGACGCGCCGGCCGACGTCGCGTCGATCGTTCGGATCCGTGCGGTGTTCACCGAAGATGGCTCCACGTTCGATAGCGTGGACGATGTCATCAGCCGCCGGGCCGCGGCGAGCGACGGCAGAGAGGTCGATTGAGCCAAGTGCCCGCGCTCACGCAGACTCGTGAACAGCTGCTCCGTCAGCTCTCGTACCTGGCACCCCTGGCGCTCATGCAGGAGCAACGCGTCATGCGATTCCCCTCGGCCGCATCGCAGTGGCTTAGGCAAAGTGCGGACCTGTGTACGACACTGGGTGTGCCTCTGCACGCTGCCATGCTCATCCTCCGGGCGAGGATCCTCGCTACCGGGGAACTTGCGCTGGTGGACAAGCCCCGGATGCCGCGTTCAGAGCTGCGCAATGTCCTGATCGTCGCAAGCGCGGCGGCACTTGCCGATGCCGAGGAGCAGCTTCAAGGCTGGCTCCAGCACAAGACCGAAAGACTCGACGAGCTCGCGGGGGCGCTGTCAGAGGCTGTGCGCGCAGCCGCTGGTGCTCAGCTCTTTCGTCGCCCGCAAGACGAAACGCGATCCCGATGGCTGCAGGGATGCTGGAAAAACATGGCCGCAGATCCGGTCACGCGTGAGTTCACAATCCGTTTCGCCGCCACACTCGACGGCAACACACGCTTGGACTTGTTCGACGCGCTGATGCCCTAGAGGGCGGAGGGCTCGTGTTAGTCGGTGAACGAATGGTGGATCTTGGCCTTGGTGACGCGTCCGGCGAATTTTCCATCGTCGTGTACACCAAGAAAGAGAGAGCGGCTTTCCCGAGCTGCCGCCGCCAGGTCGGATACCGGTGCGGTGACGATCTCGCAGGAGAACCCCGAGAGTGTTTGACGTCCAACATTCGAGTTGAAACTTATGGTGCGCAGGCTTGCCTCCCCCTCGATCACGTGGGGCATACCGCCAATGGTGACAACTCTGCTCTCGTAGATACTACTCTTCGAGATGTCCACCGCCAATAAGCCACTGTTATCCACCGAGACCGCCTCGACGGTGAGCCGCATATTATGGCCGTCTGCACTCACGGCCAAACATACGCTCGTCTCCGGGCTGACGTACATGCCGTTCTCCCAGAGCATCCAAACGTGGGTATGATCGGCGAATTCCAACAAACACACCGATCGTAGCTCGGGTCGTCCTCGTTTCCTTCGCCCGAACAAGGCCCTATCGGTGCCGCTGGTGCACGCCCAGCGCGAAGCTGATGCAAGAGGAGGCGAACTGAGGCCGCGTCGACCCCATCCGGGACGCAGTTGCGCGGCCTCGAGCGGGCAGCGCTCTTGACCCCACGTGAGCGCGACCTTGACGGTGTGCGCAGCTCTCGGGCGCGTGGTGCAGCGGGTCGGTTCGTCACGCGATGGCGAGATTGCGTAGGGCGTTGGCCCGTGCGCCGATCCGGGCCCGCATCTCGTTCATATCATACACGGGATCTATCTTCCGGCGTGTCCACTCGCGGTGCCCGATGACCACCTCCTGCGACCAGCCATGGGCGTTGAGCAAAGCGGCGCTTATGGTCTCAATCATACGTAGCGTAGCTTCACCGTAGGGTTCGTCCCTGCCGTCGTTTTCCACTTCGATACCGATAAACCATCGATTCCCGCCGGTGGTATCTCCACCCGTCGCACAGACGGTTTTGCTTGCCCGAGTCGACGCGAGCACAGCACCCCGCCCTTTCCCCGCATGATTGGCGAGCCCTTCGGTCACCACGACGACTCCACCGAGTCGGCCGACATAGATCTGGCACAGCGGACCGGGGAGATTCCTCCGACCTTCCTTCATGATCCGAATCCCATTGAGCTCCGTGGGTCGGCGCGCCGACGCGGTATGATGCAAAATGATGCCCACCGGCGTGAAGGATCGAGGTCGTCCGTTCACGCGCTCGTCTTGGGCGGCAACACCGGCGTGGCGAAGTGTCTCGAGGATTCCAGGTGGCTCGACGGGACCGAGCACGAGTTCGTCGGCATCGTCGTCCAGGTTGTTCGCCAACAGGCGCGACCATGTGTCCCCCTGATCGCTGCGCCATATTTTTCCATCCCCGCGAATGCCTTCTCGCTCCTGCCATGCGATCAATGCCTCCACAGACTCGATATTCCAGACCCCATCGACGGGCACACCGATCACGGACTGGATATGTTTGATTTCTTCTGCGGCGAAGTGCTGTGCTTGATTGTATCGGAGACGGGCTTCATTCGACATCGTGTTGATGCTCCATCGTGTTGTGGGGGTGCTGGGCCCGGTGAAAGAGAAAAAGTACGCACACAG
Source organism: Nannocystaceae bacterium (assembly GCA_036479215.1). Lineage (GTDB taxonomy): Bacteria > Myxococcota_A > Polyangia > Nannocystales > Nannocystaceae > FL481. The sequence continues at coordinate 6,807 of JAZGFE010000237.1, forward strand.
GGATCGAGGGAATCGAGGGAATCGAGGGAATCGAGGGGAGGAAACGCGTGGGGCGGACCATGGGCAGGGGACGGCTGTGGAGGTCTAACGCGCGTCGGCGCGCGTCGGCGGCCACGAAGCGAGACGCTCGAATGGTGGACTCGAGCAAGCTCCCAAGCGAGGTCGGGGCAACGTCGTTCGGCGTGGTCTTGCTCCCATCTCCCGAAGATGGTCTAGCGACAAGCCAAGGGCCACCCACAACGTTGTGTTCGATCTCGGGAGTTGGCCATTCTGCGAGATTCGTAGGCAGGACGGCAATGGCGAGTTCCTCAGTCAACACCCGGACCTCACAGTGCCTACGCGCCCCGAAACGCCGCCAACAGGACGAACAGGACGAGCATGGCGAATGGACCCGGCCGCGATCCGGGGACATCGTTTCGTCGCTACCGCCCCGGCGAGGTGCGATATCGACCAACTACCTATCCTGATCTTTGTTTCCGATCCCGTGCTGCGGCGAGCGCAACGCGGACTCGTGCGAGAAGGGGCGCGGTGGCGCCAGCACGAGACCGTCGCAGGCATCGACTGGGGAGAGGCGGATACCCGGTCCTTTCCTGCGGGCCCGCTCGATGGGGGCTGGAGTGCGTGCGGTTGGCGAGCAGAGAACCGGTATTGCTGTGCTTGTGGCATGATTCAGTCGGCGCAGAGGGCTTGATCTAGATCTGCGATGAGGTCTTCGGCGGCTTCGATGCCGAGGGCGAGCCTGACCAAGCCGGGACCTACGCCAACTTGCTCTCGCTGGGGGCTGGTGAGGTTGCGATGGGAGGTTGTGGCGGGGATGGTGATAAGCGACTCGACGCCCCCAAGGCTCGGTGTGGGCGCGAACAGATGGAGGCGGCGCATCAGTCGTTGCGCCGCGGGGCGGCCGGCTTTCAGGTCCAGCGATACGACGCCGCCGCAGGCGAGAAAGAGGTCTCGGGCCCGCTGGTGGTGGGGATGGGTTGGCAGGCCAGGGTAGTGCACGCGAGCGACTGTGGGATGATCGGCGAGGAACGTTGCGACGGCCATCCCGTTTGCGTTGTGCTGGGCCATGCGGAGGGGCAGGGTCTTGATCCCGCGATCGAGCAAGAAGCAGGCGTGTGGGTCGAGCGTGCCGCCGAGGAATTCGAGACGCCGGCGGATCCGTTGGAGGGGCTCGCTGCGCCCGATACACGCGCCTGCGAGGAGGTCGGAATGACCGTTGAGGTACTTGGTAGCGCTGTGTACAGAGACGTCGTATCCAAGTTCGGGGGGGCGGAAGTTGACCGGGCTAGCAAGGGTGTTGTCGACCATCGAGACCAGTCCATGCTCACGTGCGAATGCGACGATGGCCCGGTGATCGGCCACCTCGAGTAGCGGATTGCTCAAGGTTTCGGTGTAGATTGCACGGGTGTCGGGTCGCAGTTTCTTGCGCCAGGTGTTGGGTTTGTCGGCGTCGATGAAGTCCCAGCTGACGCCCAGGTCGGCGGCGTGTTGGACGAAAAAACCGTGTGTGCCGCCGTAGAGCGTGTCCTGGACCAGGATATGAGCGTCGGCTGCGAGCGCGAGTACTGCGGTGGAGATCGCAGCCATGCCGCTGGCGGTGACGATGGCCGCGTCTCCGCCTTCGAGATCGCACAGTTTGCGGTGCACAAGCTCGTGATTGGGAAGATTACTCAACCGGGGGTAGCGAATCGGCGAATCCGGCGAATCTGGGTGGGCCGGGTCGGTTTCGAATACCGTACACATGAAGATCGGAGTCACGGCCGCACCTTCAATCCGCGGACCTGCTGCTTGGGTGTGCACGGCCCTGGTGTGGAGGCTCAGGGGCTGGCGCGAGCGGGAGTTGGACATCGCTGCAAGTGTGCCGTCCGCTGGCGGATCTCCGCCAGCGTTTCGGTTGCGCGTTTGGCACGAGTTGTCTTGCGTAGGGGCTGTCTTGCGTAGGGGCTGGCTGGCGTAGGGGGTCGCTGGCGTAGGGGTTGTGGACCGACGCTGCGAAGCACGCCGATGTCTCGCCGAACCCGAGCTGAGCCAGCCCCCGTTCGGTGTCCACCAAACGGGGGCAAGGTCAGGTGGGGGGCCACCCGAGAGGGCCGTTCCAACCGCGACGTGCGGAAGGGTCACACACAGGGATACTGGGCCGAACGGCAAACGCGAGGGACGAAACAACGCCGGCTCTACTCCGGCGCACCGTCGAGAATCCAGTTGACGATCAGATTGAGCTGAGCAGCATCGAGCGACGTCCCCCCTGGCGGCATGCGGGCGCCGCCTCCCCCGAAGTCGAGGTGTGTGCCGTTCACCTTGCGCCACAGGTAGCTGTTTTCCGGCTCGCCCGACACGACAAAGCGTTGGGTCGGAAGTTGCAGTGGAAACGCCAGGACCAGTGTCGCATAGGCCTCCTCCGGCGTCAGGGGGCTAAAACTCCATGTGCCCCCGGGCTCGTGACATCCCGACACGCAACGGGCATTCCAGATCGGCTGCAGGTGAGCCGCGTGTGACACGATGGCCCCATTGTCCTCGTTGTCGTCCTCCGCCTCCTCATCATCGTCCTCGTCCTCGTCCTCATCATCATCATCATCCTCCTCTTCGTCCTCGTCATCATCTTCATCCTCCTCTTCCTCCTCTTCATCCTCCTCTTCATCCTCATCATCGTCGTCCTCATCATCATCCTCGTCCTCGTCCTCGTCATCATTCTCGTCATCATCCTCGTCCTCATCGTCGTCACCTTCCTCCTCCTCCGATGCTTCCGACTCGCCGGGCCTTGCCTCGTCGAGCCACATACAGTCGACGCATACCATGACAGCGAGCAGCGCTACTCTGGCAGGATACATGGGCGTGAAAGCCCTAGGTGAGAGCGGCGGAAATCGCCTGACCGGGGGCGAGGTTCGCATCGAGCGTCGTGCCGTGGATGCCCAGGGCTCGACCCAGCGTCTTGGCTACTCCAAAAAAAGTGTCATCAAGGAGTATGGATGCTTCGTCCTCGCCGGCACCGGTATCTGGATTGATATCCATCGCTGTGTAGTCAGAGAAGAGCCCGTTGTCGAATTTCTTGATGCCCCCGTACACGCCGGCTCGGACGTTGCGGCCAACGATGAGGCTCACGTGATGATTTTTCCAATGGTCCCGACCTTCCAAGCCGTTGCGCACCAGCGTGCGACCAAATACGTTCATGATGGCGAAGGTCGTCTGCTCCGCCAGCCCCTCAGCGCGCAGGCGCTCCATCAACTGTGCGATAGCAGCGACGCCGGTCTGGTGTTGGGCGATCTCGTCCGCCAGACCGGGGTCCGCGTGGTTGTCCCTCCCGAACGCAAAATCGATGGCAATGGTGGAACTGAGTTTGAGCTTTAGCAAGGCGATCGCGGCCAGAAGCTGGCCGGTCTCCCGATTGTCGTTGATTTCCCCCAGGATGCTCACAACGTCGTTCGCCAAGTTGCGGGCTTGGTCTCTTGATGTCGCTACATTGTCGAGGAAAGCTCTTTGATCCGGGGTTCCGTTCGCCTTCAGTTCGAGGTGAATCTTGTCGAGCGTGGCGTCACGTAGCGTGGCGAGGTTCGTGAGTGGACCTTCAGGCTGTGCCAGAAGGTCCCTCAGCAACGTCGGGTTCTGGTTGGCGATCGTGCGGCCGTTGGCCTTAAGTACGGGTCCCGCGCCAGCCGACACCGGGGTGTCGAGCAGCGTACCGACAGTCGGTGCGAGGTAGCGAGCAAACATTTCCAGCATGCCTTCGTTCTGCGCCGCCCTCTCCATCAACTCGAGTACCTTGGGGTGATCGGTATGGATCTGGGTCGGCGTGCTATGGTGCACGAACGCCGTGCGATCCAATACCCACTGCGGAAGTGTGGACCATACCTGTGCTGCGCTCGTTTCGACGTCGCCCAGCCTGAGCGGCGTTTCAGCCATGGATGGATCCGCGGGGTGGACGATGTCGGGAAACGCGTAAGTACCGGGTGCGTTGGCGTTGAGCGGGTCCCCGGCTCCGGCGGTAGAAAGCACCAACAGCTGCGCTCGACCTGGGTCGACATCATCTCCGAACCGTCGGAGTTGCGCCGTGCTCTGTTGAGGAGCGGACAGGAACCAGGCCGGCACCCCGGTCGCCACCGATGCCATTGCCAGGCGACCGAGTCCGAGAGACGTGCGCAGCGTGAAACTGCGCCGGGTAAGGTTTGCCATGTGGATGGTTCTCTCCCTCTATAGTCCAGAGGAGGTGGCGACGGGCGAACTGCACGCCACGACGAAGGTCGAGCGGAGTGCGGTCTCCGCGTTCTCGCCCGTTGCCGTCACAGCCTCGTAGTGCTCGAGCAGCAGGCCTCGCAGTGTTGTTGCCTGGGGATCGGAGGGCGGCAAGCCCACCACGGTGTGTACAAACGTATCGAGCGCTCCCGCGACGTCGTCTGTCGTGAAGATCGACTCCCCCTCTGGACCGGCGACGATGCGACTTGCGAGCAAACTGCAGAAGCGCTCGGTCGCGGAGAACGAAAACAAGGACGGGTCGCTCACGAACACCGAATCAACCGCGCCACGAACGTATTGCGTCGCCGGTACACCGGTTGCAAGACCGGCGAGTTGGCGGTTGATACCGTTTGGAAACGGCGATGTACCTTCACGCAGTTCGCAGATATCCTCGATTCCCAGCCGCGAACCGATCCTGGCGCAAAGATCCTCGCGTCGAGCAATACTCACGGCCACGCCGTAGTCGCGCCACGTCTGTGTTGGTTCCCAGAACGTCACGATGGGCGACGATAGGAGCTCCCGCATCATGTGCTTAAAGTTGAGGCCGCCGTCCGTAAATTCGGTTGCGATACGTGCGAGCTCGGGGTCGTCGAACGCGCATCTCCCGCTGTTTGCGAACATGCAGAGCTTGCGCACCCAAGCGCGCCCAAACGCTGGATGATTGGCCATACCCTCCGCCAGCGTGCCTATCCCAAAGCCGACGGTAGGCGGCGTTGTACCTCCCAGCTCGACAGTGGAAAGTTCTCGGCCCCACATAGGCGCACATGACACCACGTTTGCCTACGCGAGTCGTGTTGATGTGGGCGAGAAAAGTCTCACCCACATGGTCATACAAGCGCCCACAGAAACTT
>JAZGFE010000238.1:0-28926 GCA_036479215.1 Nannocystaceae bacterium
CGTGCTGGCATGGGCTACTCGCCCATTTGACCCTTGTTTCCGTCGGAAACGGCCGAGGTGAAGTGCGCGGTGGTGAACTCCCAGAGTTCACCGTCGAGATCGAAATCACATTGGGCGAAGACATAGAACCAGTCGCGGGCGTAGTAGCGAGGAGCGGTGTCGGGGAAAACTTCTCCACCGAGTCCGTCTGACGGCGGTACGTCTTCGGGAAAATCGGGATCAAGTGACCCACCTCCAGATGTGGTCCCGTACACACACATGGAACGGCCACCTTGGGGCACGAAGTTGAGCGCGTCGAAACCGTGCTCGTCCTCTCCGCCGCGGAAGTATTCCCCGCTCTTGCCTTGGGCCGTGTAGCCCGTGGCCTCGATGTCCCAAGGGATGCCCTTGCCCCGATGGTCGAAGTCCGTCGCGGACAGTCGGGACGCCGCTACGGGGTAGGTTTCTGCCTCGGTTTGGGCCGTTGAGGCGAAGTGCCCACGTACGCCAAATAGGGCGTGTTGTCTCAACTTGAGGATCGACAGGTCGCCGATCACCTGCGTGCGACGGGCGGCCCGTACGTTCCGCGTGTAGGCGCCGATGGCCAGCGCCGCGAGGATGCCCAAGATGGCGACCACGGCCATGAGTTCGATGAGGGTAAACCCCGTCTCGTGACTCCCGGACCGATGTGGGTTCCGATTGCTCATGGGCGTGTCTCCAAGCGAAGCATCCTGCGTGCCTTGCCGGCGGATATCTAGAAAACTTGGAATTTCAACAACTTAGGTGATCTGCTCGATCTCGAACAAAGGCGGTGGGTCGGATTGCGGCACATGACGGCAACAATTGTCGGCTCGCTTGCCGAAGAACGTCCTCGAAATGTTAGTTTTTCGTGCCGGGTCGTCCACGTCGAGGTAGGTCGTGGGCTGTGTTCTGGCCGACCTCGATACCCAGCTTCTCGAGGCGATACCGGAGCGACCGCAAACTGATACTCAGGAGCTGTGCGGCTGCTTTCCGCACACCGCTCGCGCGGTGCAAGGCGTCGCTGATCAGGCGTCGCTCCAAATCCGCGATCTCGCGGTCCAGGTCGACCCCGTCGGGGGGGAACCCATCCGGGTCGGAAACGCGCAACGAACGCTTTGTCGGAAGGTGATCGGCCGAAAGCTCTGTTGCGGTCTCAAGAGCCACCGCGCCCTCGACCAGGTTTTCGAGTTCGCGCACGTTGCCGGGATAGTCATGCCGCAGGAACCACTCGCGGGCTCGCGGACTGATGCCGCTGAGCTTCGATCCTGTCTCTTTGTTGAAGCGATCGAAGAATCCCTCAAGCAGCACGGGAACGTCTTCGGATCGGTGGCGCAAGGCCGGGAGGACAATGGGCACCACGTTGAGACGAAAATACAGATCTTGCCGAAATTCACCCGCATCAATGGCCGCTTCGAGATCCCGGTTTGTCGCGGCGACCACGCGGCATCCGACCTTGACTTCGGTATTGCTGCCCACTCGTCGGATCGACCGTTCTTGGAGGACGCGCAGCAGCTTCACCTGCATCGTTGGGCCGAGCTCGCCGATCTCGTCGAGGAAGAGCGTACCGGACTCAGCGGCTTGGAAGACCCCGGTCTTGTCGGTGGTGGCCCCGGTGAAGGCACCACGGACGTACCCGAAAAGCTCGGACTCCATCAGTGTCTCCGGGATCGCCCCGCAGTTGACGGCGATGAAAGGGCCCGCCGATCGATCCGATAGATTGTGGAGCGCGCGGGCCACCAGTTCCTTGCCGGTGCCCGACTCACCACGAATGAGGATATTCGTCCGGGTTGGGGCTATTTTTTGAATGAGGCCGAAAACCTTTTGCATGCCCGGCGACCGCCCGACCATACGATCAAGCCGAGATACGCCGCGCAGTTGCTCGCGTAGCTTTCGGTTCTCATGCGTGAGCGCGCGGCGCTCCAGCGCGCGGTCGACCACCATGCCGATTTCGTCGAGTTTGAAGGGCTTGATGAGGTAGTCGTGGGCCCCCAGCTTCATGGCTTCGATGGCTGTGTCCGCGGTGGCGTAGGCCGTCATCATGGTCACGAGCGGGGGGGACGGGAGGGAGACGACCTGTCGAAGAAGCTCCATACCGTCCACGCCAGGCATAGTGAGGTCGGTGAGTACGATATCGAAGTCGACGGCGTCTCCGGACAAGAGACGTAGCGCATGGGCACCGCTGGACGCAGTTGTGGTGTGGTGGCCCGCGCGGGACAACGCGATGTCGAGGAACTCACGGATCCCGGCTTCGTCGTCGACGATCAGGATCGTTCCCGTGCGCTTAGGGACCTTTTTCTGTGGCACTACGAACTCCAGCTTACTCCGCAGTTTTCCCGCGCCAAAGTTCAGGAGGGCCGCCCTTCCCGCGAGGGGGTCAACCGGGGACATTGGGCAGGCGTCGACATACGACGAGGATCTGCGCGCCAAAATGGGAGAGCCAGCGACGGCCGTGTAGGTGCCACTCCGCCCGTTCGACGATGCGACCCACCAGGGGAACAGACAAGATCCGAGCGTTGGGCGTGAGCACGCCGATCCCATAGATTCGCGCGATCTCGAGCCGCTTGGGGAGCAAACTGGCCAGTCGCGACAACGTGTCGTAGCGAGTGACGCTTGTGTGATCCCGGAGTACGACCTCGCTGCCAGCCATGAGGGTGATAGGGTGCCGAATCCCGCTCGCCAGACCCCGGAGACTACGTGGGTTGGTGAGCTGCACCAGTACCAGCCCGTTCACGGTGACAAGCTTCGCGGTCGCAGCGAGGAAGCGGCGGGCCATCTCCTCGGAGGCTTCGGCCGAGTCCCCGAGGTGGGGGAAGGTCTGCAGGCTGTAGACCACGTCGAAACAGCCCTCTCCCAGCCTTGCGAGTCCGAGATCTTCCTCGCCCGGGTCGAGTTCCTCGAGTTCGACGACGCGAGGCGGGGTGGCTGCCCGCGATCGGACCCATTGCAGCACCTCGTCACTGCCGTGGCCGAGATCCAAGACGCGGCGACCGGCGACGAAGCGCAGGACCACGTCCCCGGCCAGGGCCTCGAACAGTCGGGACAGTCGGGGAGGATCCCCCCCGCTCGGTTCCGGCCGTTTCGTTGACCCCTTCACGACGCACATGGTACGCCTAGCCCGACGAGACCCAAGCTTTGGGAGAGGTTCCGATGCCGACGAAGATCCTGGCCATTGATGACAGCAAGACCATGCGCCTGGCCATCAAGATCACGTTCGCGGCCGAGGACGCCGACGTGGTCGCGGTGAGTCGCGGATCCGAGGCGATCGCGCGCGCCAAACAAATGCACGCGGATGTCGTGCTGGTGGACCACGCGCTCGCCACCGGCGAACCGTCCGGTTTCGACGTCTGTAAGGCGCTCAAAGCCGATCCATCCACGGCCGAGATGCCGGTCATCCTCATGATCCCGGCGCACGGCGGTGTGGGGCAGGCCGAAGTCCAAGCCAGCGGAGCGGATGCATCGATCCGCAAACCCTTCGAGAGCCAGGAGCTCATCGACGCGGTGGGTCGGGCGGTCGGCCAGGCGGCGAGCCGCGCGGTATCCACGGGCGTGCCCGCGGCCCGTCCCGTGACGGCCCCGGTCGAGCCGGACGTGGCGACCCGATCCGCGGCCGTAGTCGTGGCCGAGCGGGAGGACCCGCTCCCGACGCCGGTGCCTGCCTCCACCACCTCCGACGTGCCCGCACAGTCTCCTCAGTCTGCGCCCGCTGGGGCGGCGGGCCGCCGCTCCACACCGGAGCCTGCGAGTCCCGCACCCGTAGCCGCCTCGGTTTCGGCTGAGGCCAACCGTTCGGCGCCGCTGACCGCTGCCGCGGTCGCCGCTCCGGCGCCGATCCCCATCGTGGTGCCCATCCCTTTTGCGCCCGCCGACGCCCCGACGCCGGGCATGATCAAGCGCCTTGAAGCCGCACAGCGGAGCTCCGCTGGTCTCTCGGGCATCGATCCCAAGGCGATCGATGCGTTGCTCAGCCTCACCCGAGAAGTCGTGGAGCAGGTCGTTTGGGAGGTCGTGCCCGAGCTGGCCGAAGAGATTATCAAGCAACGCGCGCAGGGATAGGGACACCCGCGTTTCTCTGCGCAAAGTGCATGCCGCGCTGCCGGGTCGCGGCGCGTTTGCACGCGCGTTCATGTGCATGGAGGAGTCGAACTGATGACATCCTTACCTACCGCCGCGACCGAGTCGGGGCTTCCCAACACGTACGACGCCGGTGAGGTCGAACCGAGGTTGTACGCTCGCTGGAAAGAAGCTGGCTACTTTCGGCCGCAGGCGTCTTCCTCCGGTCGTTCCTTCTCGGTCGTCTTGCCTCCGCCCAACGTCACCGGGCGGTTGCATATGGGTCATGCCCTGACGGCGACCATTGAGGACTGCCTGGTTCGCTGGCATCGCATGCGAGGCGACGACGTGGTGTGGCTGCCGGGGGCCGATCACGCGGGTATCGCTACCCAGATCATGGTGGAGCGTGAGCTGGAACGCGAGGGGAGCTCGCGGCGAGAGCTCGGTCGGGGCCCGTTTCTCAAACGTGTCTGGGAGTGGAAGGAAACACATAGCGGGCTGATCGATCGCCAACATGAGCGTCTCGGAGCTTCGCTCGATTGGGAGCGCTACCGTTTTACGATGGACGAAGCGTCCTCGGCGGCTGTGCGCGAGGCTTTTTGTCGTCTCCACGAAGACGGATTGATCTATCGCGCGTACCGTCTCATCAACTGGGATCACAAGTCGCAAACCGCGTTGTCCGATCTGGAGGTCGAGCATCGCGAGACCGCAGGAAAGCTGTGGCACATCGCGTACCCGGTGGCCGGCACGGAGGAACAGTTGGTCGTGGCCACGACGCGTCCCGAGACGATGCTCGGCGACACGGGTGTTGCGGTGCACCCAGACGATCCTCGATACCAACATCTTATCGGGAAGCGGGTTGTCCTGCCTTTGGTCGGTCGCGAGATTCCCATCGTCGCCGACTCGATCCTTGTGGATATGGAGTTCGGGAGTGGCGCGGTTAAGGTCACGCCAGCGCATGACTTCAACGACTTTGAGACGGGCAAACGCCACGATCTGGAGGTTGTGCAGGTCGTGGGCTGGGACGGCAACATCTGCTCTCCAGCACCCGCGCCCTACCGAGGCATGTCGATCCAGCAGGCTCGATCTGCGGTTCTGGCCGCCTTGGAAGACACGGGGGCGTTGGTCCGAGTCGAGGATCACAAGCTCAGCGTCGGTGTCTCACAGCGTAGTGGTGCTGTGGTGGAGCCGCTGCCTTCTACGCAGTGGTACGTGAAAACGGCTCCACTTGCCGCGAGGGCACTCGACGCCGTGCGCTCCGGCGAGACCACGATCATTCCAGAGTCTCGCAAGGCAGAATACTACCGGTGGATGGAGAATATCCACGACTGGTGCGTATCTCGCCAGTTGTGGTGGGGGCATCGGATCCCCGCGTGGCATTGCGCTGCGTGTCAGGAGATCACCGTAGCCCGCGAGGACCCTGCGAACTGTGAACATTGCGGCAGCGACCGGATCTGCCAGGATGAAGACGTTCTCGACACCTGGTTCTCCAGTGGTTTGTGGCCCTTGACGACGCTGGGATGGCCCGCTCAGAGCAAGGACTTGGATCGCTTCTATCCCACGTCGTTGATGGAGACCGGATGGGATATTCTTTTCTTTTGGGTCGCACGCATGATGATGCTGGGATTACATCTTCGCGGCGAGGTCCCCTTTCGCACCGTGTTCTTGCACAGCATGGTGCTTGGGCCCGACGGACAGAAGATGTCCAAGACGAAGGGCAACGTCGTCGATCCGGTAGAACTCATCGACGAGTACGGTGCCGACGCGTTGCGTTTTTATCTTTGCACCATGGCCGGTCAGGATGCGGGCATCGTATTTAGCCGCGCGCGCGTGGAGGGGTATCGAAACTTCTGTACGAAACTGTGGAACCTGGCCCGGTTCACCTCCATGCATCTCGGGGGTTACGATGCGGACGGTTTCGCGGCCAGGCTAGCCACACCCGCGGGGCTCGCCGAACTCGGCCCATCCGACCGGTGGATTCTTTCCCGCGCTGTGGAAACCTCGGTGGAAGTGGGCGAGTTGTGGACGAACTGGCGTTTGGATCTGGCAGCCCACTGTGCGTACCAGTTCGTGTGGCGAGAGCTGTGCGACGGGTACGTGGAGCTCGCGAAACAGGACCTTCGTGCCGACGCCGGTCGCCGTGCGCGCAGCGTGACGCAAGGCGTCCTTGCCACGGTGTTGGATATGGTGCTGCGTATGTTGCATCCCATGATCCCCTTCATCACGGAGGAGATCTGGCAGTGGCTTCCGAAACCATCCGACGCCGCCGAGAGCCTGATGCTGGCTTCGTACCCGAGCGTGACGTCCTGGCGAGAGCAGGACGACGCAGGTGAGGGCACGCATGCGATCACGATGGCGGGACCATTCGAGGCGGTTGGCGAATTTCTCGCGGCGCGGGAGACCCGAGAGGCACGTGACGACGTAAAACGTCTGAACGAGCTTGTCAGCGCGGTACGGATGCTTTGCGCAGAGAGTCGCGTACCCGCCGGCAAGCGTGTCGCGGTCTGCATGCGCGCACCGAATGCGGAGCTTCGGGCCAGTGTCGAACGTATCCGCACGCGTGCGGTGTTTGTGGGACGTTTCGCTTCCTACAAGTTGCTCGAGGAGGGGGTGGCGGCGGATCGATCGTCGGCGAGCGCGGTAATCGGCGGTGGGATCGAGGTGTTCGTACCGCTGGCGGGACTCATAGATGTCGCCGAGGAGCGTGCGCGTCTGGATAGGGAGCGCGCCAAGAAGGAGAAGGAGCTCGTCGCCGTGTCGCGGAAGCTGGAGAACGAAAAGTTCCTCGCGCGTGCGCCGCTGGAGGTGGTCGAGAAAGAGAAGACCCGCCGCGTGGAACTCGAGGCATCGCTCGCCAAACTCCGCTCCATGCGGGAGCGTTTGCAAACCTGATGCACCGCTGCGTGGGTGGTCGGAGACGCGTTCAGGCAGGATGCTCGATCAGTCGTCGAAAAGGTCGTCGCTCATGTCTTCGAGTGACTCGCGTCGGGCGGATGCGAGCTCGCTGTTGGTGTCTCGGAGGCGTTGGGCCAGCACCCGGAGAAAGCTCCAAAGCAATCGCACCGCCAAGGGTGCTTCCTTGCGGAGGAGCTGATGAAAATCGCTGCGGCTGATGCTCAGCAGTTTCGCGGGTTCGGTTGCGACGGCGGTCGCCGAGCGGGGGGAAGCGCCCAATAGGGCCATCTCTCCGAAATGGTCGCCTTCGCTGAGTGTGGCGAGGACGGCGCCGCCGACGCTGAGGTCCACGCTACCCTCCACGATCACGAACAGTTGATCTCCGTCGTCGTTCTCTCGGAAGATGGCGTGGCCTTTGGCGAGGTGGAGCACGGATGTGAGGTTCATCATCCGAACGAGTTGCTGTTGACTCAGATCGCGGCACAGCGGGACTTGTCGGAGGATTGCCAGCGTGTGGTTGAGTTCTGCCGCTTCCTGCGGACGAGCATCGTCTCCCGATACTTGGACAACAATCGCGGTGATGTTGTCCTTCCCGCCGCCTTGGTTCGCCATCTCGACGAGATGGCCGGGTACGCGGTCGAGATCGGGGCCCGACAACATTCGCGCGATGTCTTCATCCCCTAGATATTCGTACAGGCCGTCGCTACAGAGCAGAAAGGCGTCCCCGGGGATCATATCGAAGTCGAGCGTGTCCACCTCGACGTTTTCGTTGGGACCGACCGCTCGCGTCATGGCGGTCTTGAGTTTGGCGTAGGGACTTGCGTCGATTTCATCTGCCCGTAGTTTGCCCTGGCGGATCAGCTCGTTGCTCAGACTATGATCCTCGGTCAGTTGATAGACGATGCCGCCGCGGAGCAAGTAGATGCGGCTGTCGCCCACGTAGGCGATGTATCCCCGATCTTGGGCCAGTAGTAGCGCGACGACGGTCGTGCCCATGCCACGTTTTTCCGGTTCGAGCTGGGCCTTCTCCCAAATTTGCTCGCACGCGCGATGCACCGAGTACTCGAGAAGTGTGCAGACTTCCATGTGGGCGGTTACATCGTGGGGGTCCAGATCGTCGATGACGTCCTGCGCCGCAATGATGTGATCCCGCACTGTGTGCACCGCCATCGCGCTGGCGATCTCCCCTGATGCATGGCCGCCCATGCCGTCCGCGACAACGAATAGCCGTAGATCGGGATCGACGAGGTAGTTGTCTTCGTTGTGGGCACGTTTTCGGCCCACATCAGTGGTCGCTGCGTAACGTATCTCCACGATGGATCGTCTCAAGGGGGATCGTAAACCCAAAACGACCGTTTGGGGCATGCGCGGTCGGGTGTGGCGAGGGGGGTCGCGCGATCGACGATGGGTGCGAGATCAAGGGAAGCGCGACCCCGCATCGTCCCTCACCCGGGGCGTCGCTTGGGGGAACAACGCATCCCACGCCGATGGTGCTCGCCCCCCGACGTGTTGTTCGAGGTTGTGGTCCGTGCCGCGTCCCACGGTCTCCCCGTCGAGCCAGACCCCGACGCCGAGCTCCTCGGCGCTGCGGGGATGGGTGAGCAGGATGGGCGTCATGGAACATGGTTCGGCGTGGGCGATCTCGTCCATCGCCTCCAGCCAGTCCGGCCTCGGCGGGCGGTGCCGGGCAGGTTGGGACAGCATCGCTAGATAGTCGAGTTCGCGCCCCGATCGCCGAGCCGCGCACAGTCGCACACGCAGCTGCGCCGCGGCGGCGTCGCGGCCCACAGAGGCGACTTGCAGCCGTACTTCGCCCGGGTGTTCTCGAACAAACGCCAGCAAGGTTGGGAGGCGCTGCGTAAGGATGTCGGCGGATTCGCCATGGGCGAGCACCACCAGAGTGTGGGGCAGTCCAGGTCCGCCGAGGCTGACCCCGAACTCGCGCACTGCCGGCGTGAAGGTATCTGCGGGAGGCGTGGGGGGGACCTCCGATGTCACCGGGCGGGGGCCGCGAGCGTGGAGCTGCAGTGCCAGGTCTGCACGCTGGCGCAGTTCCGCGAGACTACGGTCTTGTGCCACGAGTTCGGGCGGGTTCGATTCCGAGAACACACCCACCATCGGTGCACGCAGATGCGTCCCTGCTTCGAGGGTTTGCAGCGCGCGGGTATTGTCCAGCAGTAGCTGGTTGAGGCACGCTTGATCCCGCAGTGAGGCTCCCATAGGGCGGGCGGCTACCCCGATCTCCGCCGCTAGCTCCGCTCGTTGGACGGGGGTAGCGAGCCGTGCGTGCACCCTCCGCCAGCCATCGCGCGCGAGAACACGAAGGATCGAGTCCGGCGGCGCGTGGTCCAGCGAGGCGAGTACCCATCTGCGCACCCGATCTTCGCTCACACCGCGCCGACCCGGATCACGCTGGTGGGGCGGCTGGATCACCACCCACTCCAGGTTTAGTTCCGAGGCGCGGGCTGCCGTGAGGCGTCGCAGGTTGTTCCAGATCGTGCCGGTACTGTCGTCGGTCGGGTCCGCGAACAAGCGCAGAGATACGGGGGCGCTCGCCTGTCCGACCTGGGCGTGCCGCGGTCGACAACGTAGGGGGTCGTGGTCCGTGAGATCGGGTGCCGAGAACGCGCCGAGCCACCACAGCACCAGTGACACCGCAGGGAGCCCCATGCGACCAGGGTGCGAGAAAAGTACCCTCCGCGCAAGCGCTTGAGCGTGGCGACGGGGTCGCGCTAGTCTGAGCGCGTGACATCGGATGTCGGCGCGCGGCGAGGGAGGCCTTCGGCGGTGCAGGATCGGGCACACTGGATAGAGGCGCTGTGGTCTATATCGTTGGTGCTGATCGTGTTCGGCGTGTTCTCTGGCGCGTTCGACAACGGCTTCGTCAACTGGGACGACGGTCGATATATCGTCCACAACCCTCTGGTGGCGGCTCCGGGTGAACACAGTTGGCGAGAGCGGGTGTTGACGCCCGAACTCGGCTATCCCGTGCCCCTGCCCGTGTGGGTCTACGGTTGGCTTTGGACGTCGATAGATCAGGCGCTCCTCTTCCACGTTGTAAGCGTCACAGTTCACGCGGCGAACGTGTGGATGCTCGGCGTGCTCATCCGGCGGGGTGGGGCGCGGCGAGGCGTGGCGTGGATCGGCGCGCTCGCGTTCGGGTTGCACCCGATGGTGGTGGAGCCCGTCGCGTGGGCGACAGGTCTCAAGGATCTGCTCCTGCTCGCTGGCGCTTTGTGGGCCCTGCTCCTGCTCCCGCGCCGACCGGTGGCCGCTGTGGCGGGTGTGGCGGTCGCGTTGCTCAGCAAGCCTTCTTCCGTGTTCCTAGGCTTCGCCCTCGCAGCCTTCGTCTGGCGGCGGGGCGCCGGACGGGTCCAATGGCTCGCAGTCGGCGTAGCGACCATCGCGGGGGTCACATGGGGCGGGATCGCGGCGTGGACCGAGCCTGCGCACTTGCGTACGACCGGGGGGCAGGGGCTCTCGTTGTTCCGGGTTGCCGGCGCGCTAGGAGTACAAGCGCAACATGTGGTGGTGCCAGCCTCCCTCGCGGCTCGCTACCCGGATACCGCGCTGAGGCCCATTGATGCGGTCGTCGGGGCAATGGTTGCAGGCGCGGTCGCCTGGGCCTTGTGGAGCTGGCATACGGAGAAGAGTCAGCGTTTCGCGTGGACAGTATTCGGCGTCGCGTTGTATCTGCCTGTGAGCAACCTCTATCCGTTGCGACGCTTCACCGCCGACAGCTACGCGTACGGGCCCTGGGCCAGTCTCGTCGTCGTGACTTGCATCGCCTTCGTACGCCACGAGGAGCGGATCCGCCGGATCTCGTGGCGTCTTGGTTCTGCGCTGCGTTGGCTCCCGCGGTTCGTGATCGTCGCGTGGGCCCTTCTCACCCACCTACAGGTCGAAACGTGGCGGTCCACCTCCACGCTGTGGGCCTGGGCGGCGCAGCGCTACCCCGACGATGGCGAGTCCATTTACCGCTATGGAGACGCGCTGAGTCGAGAGGGAGATGCTCGCGGTGCGTTGGAGCTCTATCTGAGTCACCTGCCGGCCCTGGAAGCTTCCCCGCGGATTCCGGGAGGGTTGATCCGTTGGTACGAACACCAAGGCGACTGGGAGCGGGTGGCGGTGTGGTACCGCCGGGCGTTCTCCAGCGCGGTTCGACAGACGGACGACGTTTATGCGGGGTATCTGCGCTACCTGGCGTTGGATCCGCTCCGCCATCGCGCCGAGGAAGATGCGGTTTTGTGGTACGCATGGAGCCGCTACCTGGACGGTACACTTTCGGTCGCGCTAAGCCAGACGCAACGTCGTGCTCTGGAGCGAGTCTGGGCGGAAAGTCTGGCACGTGACGCGGTCAAGACTTCGCCGCCAACCGACGCGCGCACTCGGGGAAGCAGGGATGGCACGCGGGTCGAAGTCCCTCGCTGATCGGCGTAGGGGGGATGGGTGGGCATGCTAGGCTCGCGCGACCCTCATGTTCGGATCGCTCCCGATGTACGCCATCTGTACCCTCTTGCAGCCCGCCTCCGTCTCTGGTGGCGGCGTGGATACACCGGGCGAGACGACGGCCGTTGGTGCACCCGGTATGGGAGCCGTCGTCGCGCCTGCGCCCGTCGTCGCGCCTGCGCCTGGGCCTGCGCCCGCACCCGTCGATCCGGCCGTTCTGCGACCGAGTGTCGCCACGCCGCCGAATCCCGAGCACCAACGAGCACGCGGGTGGCGTCGCGCCGGAGTTGTCGGTTTGGCGACTGGGGCGGTGCTCGGTGGCGGTGCGATCATGGTGCTCGCCACGGATCCGTGTGCACCGCGCGCGGGGAATGGGTGTTCGGTGCCGGCGCAGCGTCGCGCAGCGGCGACGCTAGGGTTGCCGGCCGCGCTACTGGTGGCGGGAGGGGTCGCTATGCTGACCGTCGGCCATGTGCGTGTGCGTCGACTGTCGAGAGCCCCCACGGTGGCGTTTCGACCGGACGGGGTCTTCCTGGCCTGGGCCGCTGCGTTTTGATCGGACGTGCCGCCACGCGTAGCCGCGCGGCCGCACGTTCATGCCCGTCCGCCCGTTTGAATCCGCTGCTGTCTCGCGTCCCTTCGGAACGTGGGGCGCTGCGAGGTTGGGGTCGATCGTGCAGCTCGCAGGGTCGGTCAGCAGACCAAGCGTGGCGCGACCGCGTCGTGCTGGCCTCGGTGTTGAGGTGAGCTGGAGCGCGGCAGCGAGCCCGGTCGCGGCCGCGAGACCGGCCGAAAGGACTGCGCCGGTGAGCAGACCGTTGCCTGGGGCGTCGGCCGGACGCCGTGCTACGGCGAAGCTTCCGAGGACGAGCGCGAGAAAAGCGGTGCCAGCCGCGGCGGACTGGACGATGAGCTGGGCTCTGTCGCTCGGTCGCGCCCGGTTCCAGCCCAGTAAGTCGTCGATACCTTGTAGATGCAGCACACGGGTGTGGCCGCTCAACAGCGTGATCGGCATCACATGTTCATCGAGAACGAGCACATGGTCGCCTTCCAGCGCGGCTGCACGATATTGTCCAGATGCGGTGGGCTTGATGGGCGTCGCGTCCAGGCAGATGCGCTCTCGGGGCACCGCGTGGATTTCGAGCACCGCGAGCCGTGTTTCGATTCTCTGTCGATCCCGGGCCGCGTCATCGCGATCTCGACGTGTCGTGCCGGTTGCCTCGACCTCAACGTAGCCCGCCCACGCCGCTGTGAGATCACCCGACTGTTCCCGTGCGAGCGCAAGATTGTAGAGCGTGTACGGATGCGGGGCGAGCTGCTGAGCCCGATCGAAATCCGACGCTGCCACGGCAAAATCTTTGCGTTCGAAGGCCTCGACTCCCGACGCAAACAAGGTCGCGGCCTCGTCACGGAGCTTCAGAGTGGAGGATTCCGGCGGCGCGCTAAACAAGGTCAATGACAGCGCGAGGGCGACGAGCGGCGCGTGGGCCATCAGTTGCGGTACGGATTCTGACGAAGCTTCCGAGATGCCCGAGACCGACTCCTGAGCAAGCGACGTCTTCGACGTTTTGAAGCGCGAGCTTGTTCGGCAGCCCACGCCGCATCGTCAGCTGCCGTATCGCCCGTCGAGCCATCGAGACCATGTGGTGGTTCGGGCTCCGGGGTGCGGATACGGCTCTCCGACGGGGACTGCGTGCGGTTTGCAGTTTCTACGGCGAGGTTGGCCGTGATCCCAGTGTTGGCTTTGGAGGTTGCCTCCTCTTGTTTCAAAAACACTCGGCCCGTGAAAGCGACCAGCACCAACGCCGCGCCGAGTGCCACCCACCGTACCGCATGCAGGTGTGCCGGCCTGATCGGCGATCGGATGGGGCTGTGGGACCGTCTCCGAACCACGACTGTTGGCTTCTGGCGATCGCTACTAGCGAGGAGCTCTGCGGCCTCGTGTCGGTCGGATGCTGGGCGCCGAGTCGAGGGTGCCGCTGGGGCGCTCATCGGTGGCGTGGAATGTGCGTCGCCGGGGGATCGCGGAGCGTCGTACGTCGGCGAAAGCGGAGGTGAGCGGGGGGCGTCGACACCGAGACGCGGGAGTACCAGCGGCCCAGAACAGTATTCCGCGTCTGCTGCCGATTTTGTCTTGAGCGCACACCTAGAGAGCCCGAGTCGTAGTTCACGTTGGGCCGTCTCGTCTGCGCCGTTGGAGCTCAGCCCCTGCTCCAAGCTCTCCGCGAGTGCGAGTGCGGACCCGTAGCGCATATTGGGGTCCGCGTGCAGGCATCGCAGCACGATGTTGCTCAGCCAAACCGGGATTTCGCGCTGTGTGAGGCGATCGGCGAGGATCTCGCGATCGCAGGTCCGGAGCCTCTCGAGCGTCCGCGCCGTGTGGGCGTCGCCGAACGGTAGTTCCCCGGTGCACAGTTCGAACAACACCGTGCCCAAGCTGAACACATCGCTACGCGCGTCCAGTGGGGAGAGACGGCTCTGCTCCGGACTCATGTAGGGCAGCTTCCCGCATAGCACGCCCGTCTCCGTGTGGCAGATTTGACCGTCTGCCTTGCTGAGACCGAGGTCGATCAGCACGGCGCGGCCGCGAGTGTTGAGCATCAGATTGTGGGGGGAGAGGTCGCGATGCACGACATGGAGCGCGGCTCCGCGCTCGTCGTCCACACTGTGGACGGCTTGCAGACCGCGTGCAGCGTCGGCGACGATCCGGGCGGACTCGTTGGCTGTGAACCGGTCGTGGCGGTCGCGATACAGCTGGATCTGCCGCAGCGTCACGCCGTCGATCAGGCCGAGAACCAGGTAGTGGTAGCCTCGACTCGTGCCTGCGTCGATGGTGGAGACGACGTTGGCGTGATTCACATGGGATGCAATGCGAGCTTCGTCAAGAAAACGACCTTCGAGGCCTTTGATACCTGACAGGTGGGGGTGAAACACTTTGATAGCGTACTCATGGGTACTGTCCGCGGTTCGCACCTCGGCGCGGTAGACTGTCGCCATACCACCCGTGGCGATGCGCGCGGTGAGCACATAGGGACCGAGCGTGAACTCGTGATCCGTATTTCGCGTGTCGTCAGTCGGCAGGAACATGGCGAGGGGCGCAGCTTCCCAAGTGTCCCACCGTACCACGGTCACCGTCTTTTTGGGGGGGAGGACGTACAATTTTTTCTGCGAGACGTTATCGCGCATCCGTTTTTCGGCGGTGTGGGCTCGGGTGCTGGGTTCGGCGTGGGCTCGGCTTGGGAGCGCCGCTTTTCGCGCGTCAGGAAGGGGCACGGCTGCTTCCACCGTCCAGCAGAAGATGGACGACGTGGGTTGGAGGCGCCCCCCCTTGGATGTCTGGGCGTCGTGCGTGCGGCGATCTTGTGGATGTTGCGCGTCGTCGACGTTGCGCGTTTTGGAGCAGTTTTCGCCTGCGATGAGGCGTTTCTCAGGTGCATGCGTGATCGCGCGCGGCCTTGGGGACACCCCTTGCGGTACGACGCGGCTACTTGAAAACTCAACACGCCCCTGCCAAGGTGGGCACCGGTTCGCTCCGATGCAACTTTCAAGTGTCTTTCCCAATGAGGTGACCGACGCGGTCTTCGAACGAGCTCCCGATCCGCTCCTGATCCTCGGTGCAGACGGGCTTGTCGTGGTGGCCATGAACGGCGCGGCCCGACGGTGGCTTGGTCACTACACGAGCTTGCTTGAGATGCTGGACCACGCGAGCCTCGTGCCGCTCTCACCGGAGTACGAGGGCGGAACCACCCTCTTGTCCGTGCGTACACGATCTGGGTCCGAGTCCGTGGAGGCCGTCTATATTCCGGTTCAAGCCGAAAATCGCAGGTTCTGGATCGTGACCCTACGTGGCACCGCGGCGCTCGAAGAACGCTGTGAGCTACGCTCACAGCGTGTCGAAATGGTGGGTGAGCTCGCGGGGGGGCTCGCTCGGAATTTCAAGAACGTACTTCAAGCCATCGGTCTTATCAGCGAGCAGTTGGACAGTCGCGAGGGAGAACAGGCGCAGATCATCACGCGCGGGGTGGCGGACGCGCTCACTGTGGGCGGCGAGTTGCTCGCTACGTGGCACGCGCTAGCCAGCCCGAGCCCAGAACGTCGCTCGCGTCGTGTCGATCTGACCAAACTCGTCCAACGCTGCGAAAAACTCGTGCGCTTGTTGACGGGATCTCTGCAGCAAGTACGGTTCGAGTACCCGAGAGAGGCGGCGGAGATCGCCGGAGACGAGGCACAGCTCGTGCAGATTGTGATGACACTTTGCTTGCGTGCGCGAGACTCGGTGGCGCGGAGCGGCGGCGCGAGTTTTGACGTGGCGTTGATAGCCGACGGGGACGAGATTCGTCTGATAGTCCGCGACGACGGCGACCCCTTGAGCGTCGTCGAGCTGGGGCTGATCGCCCGGCGCGGGGATCCCAGCGCGCGCCTCGACCGGTCGTCGCGGGCGCTGGCCTCTGTCTTGAGCCTGGTGGAGCCGCACGGCGGCACGTTGCAGGCCGGATCACCGCGGCCCGGAGCGAAAGGCGCTGAGCTGTCGGTTCGATGGCGGCGTGCCGCCAATCCCGAGGTAAGAAGCTGCGGGCGATCCCCCACCGACACGACCATGGCTCGACGCCGGGACTCGATTTGGACCCATGTCCACGATGTGAGCTGATCTCGAGCGAACTTGGGGGCGGGGCCGGAAAGGCCGCGACCGAGTGCGCGTGGTGCGTGATCTGGTGAGGCGAATTCCGCGCCGGGAGGTCACGTCGCTTGCCGCACTTTGCGGACCCCAAGCGAAGATGCGAGGCGAAACCTCCGCGGGGATGCGCTAGTCTAACTTTCATCCCATGGCCCGCAGAAGCGTTGCACACGGCCCGTCCTCTCTCCACGCGTTGCGAGTTTGGGGCCCAGTAGCTGCCGGTATCGGCGCTTTTCTGGCTTTTCTGGCCGATGCACGCGCCGCCGTGCTCGCCGGCGGAAGGGTAGAATACGGGTCCAGTCTCCGTTTTCTGTGGAGCGATCTTTGGCTGTTCGAGGGGCGCTTGCTGGGGCATATTGGCCCGGTCTGTAGAGGGTTGCAGCTCTCGGACATCGTGTTCTTGGCGGTGCTCGCATTGATATTGCTCTCGGCGATTCGATTTCGCTATGTCATGGCCCGGCGTCGTCTCGAGTTGGCGCGGCGTATGGTGGAGCAGGGCCTAGAGCCGCCGAGCGAGTTGTGGGGGGCGAGTGCGCGCGGCGATTTGCGCCGCGGGATCGTACTGCTGTGTGCCGGCGCGGGCTTGCTGCTTGCGTCCCGTGTAAGCGGGCGCAGCGTGTTGAGCCCCATGGGACTGGTCCCGGCCTTCGTGGGACTCGGCTACCTCCTTAGCTATCGATTCGCGCCCAGGGGGCGCGGGAGATGAGCCACGTGCTCGCTCGGGGGCTGGCCGGCCTCGCACGACGGGGGCGTCTGGGGCGCGGATTTGCCGAGCTGGACGACGCGTGTTTGGTCGAATATGCAGGTGCCGGACGCGACTCCGACGCGTTCGCGGAGTTGGTCCGTCGGCATCAAGGCAAGGTGCGTGGCCTCCTGCTGCGGTTGACAGGCAACCGCACCCTGGCCGACGATCTCAGCCAGGAGGTTTTTCTCCGCGCGTTTCGGGGCCTCGAACGCTTCGAAGGCAGGGCTCGTTTTTCCACGTGGATCTACCGGATTGCGTACAACGTCTATCTCAACCACCGTAGCCGATCGAAGGTGCTCGGCGGACTGCCGGCGGGATTCGATACGCGCGTCGCCGCGCCAGAAACGTTGGAGAGTGCAGGGCGTTGCGACCTTCGTCGTGACCTGGCTGCGGCAATCGGCCAGCTCGACGAGCGGTATCGCGCCGTTGTTGTGCTCTATTACATTGAGGACGTATCGTACCCGGAGATTGCTGAGATTCTTGGCCTACCACTGGGCACGGTCAAGACGCACTTGCATCGCGCCCGGAAGATGTTGCGCCAGTATCTGACGAACAACGGCTCGGTCGCCGGGAGACCGTTGTCGTAGGAGCCTTGTGCGACGCGATTGTACGCAACGACTCCGAGATGTCTTGCTCGATGTCGAGCTCGATTCCGGTCAGCTTCGCATCGATCCCACGGGGAGGACATGGCTACCGGCGGCGCTTCGCAGCGAGGTTGAACGCAGCGCCGAAGCTCGCGCACAGTTGGCGCGGTTCGTTCGCACGGAGCGAGAGCTTTTTGACGACGCGCGAGTCGCTACCGACCCGTTTTTCACGGCTCGTGTCGTCGAGCGTCTGCCGGCAAGCGATGTGGATCATCGCGGTCGACGAACACTTATCCTCGCTACATTCCATGCGCTCGCTTTTGGCGTGGCATATGTGCTCGTGTTTCCCTGGCTGAATGGAGATGCCTCCGAGTTACCTGGGGCCGTACATCTGTGGATCGAATCGGGGGCAGAAAGTGGCGCGTTGTGGGGACTCGTGCTTCTGTTCGTGCTCGGATCATGGTTGCTTGGCTGCGCGCGGCCCGATGCCCCAGGTTGGTCATAGCCGGCCGACGATCGGCATCTAAGGACGCCGTTGCGAAGGCGCGGGAAGGTCAGATCACGCGTCGAGTATCTGGCGAATGGCTTGGAGCAAGTCGGCTGGCTGGAACGGCTTGGTGAGCCAGCGATCGGTGGGTCGATCACCTGCGGTGTCCCTATAGCCGCTCATCATAAGGCAGCGTAGCGCGGGGAGCCGCTCGCGCATTCTACCTATGAGCTCCGGCCCGCTTAGTTTGGGCATGACCGCGTCGACGAGAATCAGATCGAAGGCCGTCGGGTTGGCGCGAAAGATCTCCCAAGCTGCTTCTCCATCCTCCGCCGAGCGTACACTGTAATCCGCGTCTTCGAGGGCGCAGCTCACTGCGCGGCGGATTCCCGGTTCGTCCTCGGCGACAAGAATGTGTTCGTGGCCGTGGGGACCCACCGCAGGCGGCTTGCGTTCGACGGCCACGGCGCTCCGTTCTACGTGCGGGAGGTAGATCTTAAAAACCGTGCCCTGGCCCGGCTCCGAGTGCACGTGAATCATCCCGTCATGCTGGCGAACGATCCCGTACACAGTAGCGAGGCCCAACCCCGTCCCGCGACCGAGCCCTTGTGTGGTGAAGAACGGTTCGAAGATGCGATCGGAGACCTCGGGAACCATGCCCACACCGTTGTCCGATACTGTGAGCAAGATATAGCGGCCCTTTTTGGCCCATGGGTGCAAACGGGTATATTCGCCGTTGACGACAACGTTCTCGGTTTCCAAAGTGATGCGTCCACCCCCGGGCATGGCATCGCGGGCATTGAAGCATAGGTTCATCAACACCTGATCGAGTTGCTGGGAGTCGGCGTAGTTGCAGCCTAGCTGCGAGCCAGAGATGAAATCGAGTTCGTATTGCTCGCCGATGGTTCGGCGCAGAAGCGTGAGGGCGTGCTCGATCACTTCGTTGAGGTCGATCGTCCTCCTCTGAAGGGCCTGCTTGCGCCCGAAGGCGAGGATTTGTGCGGTCAGGGCCGCGGCCGATCGGCTGGCATCTTGGATTTCTTGCAACGCGATTGCGGCCCGTGATCCCGGAGCTGTGGGTTCCGCGAGAAGGGTATGGAGATTGAACTCCATCACGGTGAGCAGGTTGTTGAAGTCGTGTGCGATGCCTCCGGCCAATGTGCCGAGCGATTCGAGCTTCTGGGCCTGCCGCAATGGCTCCCGCACATTGCGATGCTCCGTCTGCGTCTGCTCGCGCTCGGCCAACGCGAGCGACAATTTCTTCGTGCGGGCGCGCACTCCGGCCGCGTCGAGACGACGAATCGTTTGGATCCACTCCCAGGCGGCGCGAGCCGCCTGAGCGCCATCGTCGAGGCCCTCGATACTCGCCCGCGCGAGGCGGGTTTCGACGAGCACCTTGCGGAGCACCGGTGGAAGGTGAGTGGGCTCGGCGCCGGCCCTGGCGTAGAGCGCCAGGCGACGGTCTCTGTAGATGCTGTTGAGTCGGCGAACCGATGCCGTGGCGAGGGCGGCGAGCAGTCCCAGGTAGATCCCACACATGGCCACCGTGCCGTGGATCCCTGGGTACGCCACGGCCCATGCTGAAAGCAGCGCCAGCAAGGCCGCGGATGCCACCCAGACCCCCAGTAGCAGAACGCGCCACACCCAGAATAGACCACCCATTCGCGCCATGTCGCGCGTACGCGCCAACTCGGAGGGGGGGCAGGCGGCTCGGAGATGTTGCGGACGTGGTCGAGCCCATGGTCGACCATGAGGTTAGCAGGCGCTGTGGCCTTGTCACCCGGTCGGCGCCCTACGAACCCGCAGGTGTGGGCCCGATGCACATCGCCCTCGCCGCAGCGTGTGCGGCTGGTGGGCCGCGGGCGTCGTCGTCTTGCCCAACACCGGCTGTGGAGGCGAGGATGCCCCGCGTGACGACCCGAACCAGCATTCGGCATCCAGCGTGGGCGCAGGTACCCAGTAGCGACTGGGACGACTGGCGATGGCAGATGCGACACCGTATCACCTCGCTGCCACAGCTCGAAGGGTTGATCTCCTTGTCTGCCGAGGAGCGCGTGGGCATTGAGGGGCGGCAAGGGCAGTTCGCGTTTGCCGTAACACCCTACTATCTCTCCTTATTCGGTGGCCCGGAGTGCCCGGTGCGGCGTCAGGCGATTCCCGTCTCGGCGGAACTTATCCGGATTGCCTCCGATATGGTGGATCCCCTCGGAGAGGAGGAACACTCGCCTGTGGAGATACTTTCGCATCGTTATCCCGATCGGGCCTTGCTCTATGTGACCCACACCTGTCCCGTGTACTGTCGGCATTGTACCCGGCAGCGCAAGGTGGGGGACGCCGCTTCGGCGCCAGGCCACGATGAACTGGCGCGGGCGTACGCGTATCTGCGGCGCACGCCCTCTATCCGAGATGTGCTCGTTTCTGGGGGAGACCCGCTCAGTTTGTCCGACACTCGCCTGTCGCGGATTCTGGCGGAGCTTCGGCGCATTGAGTCGGTTGAGATCATCCGTCTGTGCACCCGCAACCCCGTCACTTTGCCGCAGCGAATCACCGCGGCGTTCGCAGCCGGCCTGCGCTCGCATCACCCCGTGTACCTCAATACCCATTTCAACCACCCCAACGAATGCACCCCCGAGGCCGGGGTGGCATTGAGACGCTTGTCCGACGCCGGCGTGGTGGTGGGCAACCAAATGGTGCTCCTGCGCGGCGTGAACGACGAGCCAGATATCGTGGTGGAGCTCAACCGTTGGCTCCTCCGCCAGCGCTGTCGCCCGTACTATATGTTCCAGTGCGACCCGGTGGGCGGAACGTCGCATCTGCGAACGCCGGTCGCCACCGGGTTGGCCATCCTCGACAAGCTTCGGGGTACCTTCTCGGGCCTCGGGATCCCCGCGTTCGCGGTGGACCTGCCCGGCGGGGGGGGGAAGATCACGCTCACGCCGGAGCGGTTGGTGAGACGAGAGGGAACGCGCCTGATCTTCCGCGACTACCGAGGCCGCGAGTTCGGCTACGACGACGTTGGAGGGACCGAACAAGGTGGGGCGGATCCGACTGGCTGCGTGGGGGCGGCGGCTGGCGATTTGGCGGAGGGCGACCCACCGGCGTCGCCGCGGGTCCATCTCGCACGGCGTGTGGAATGAGCGTCTGTCGCGCGGTCGGTGGCCGGCGTGCGCAGCGATTCACGCCTTACGCCGTGCCGGAGCCGGTGCGATCCATCTTGAGGCGCGAGAGGACCTACTGGGGAGTACCGCGTGCATACTCGGAAGCGCGCCACGTCCAAGCGCGAGCCCACGCATCATGTCGCCGCGCATCACGTCACCTCGCATCACGTCACCAGGCCGTCTGCAAGCTATGCTCGGCCTAGTCCTGGTCCTTCTCGTCCCCTGTGGCGTGTCTGCAGCGTTGCCCGGTACGGTGGCCATTCTGGTGCTCAAGGAGAAGGGGGTCGGCACTACGGCGCAGGCTCAGCCCCATGTGGATCGCTTGATGGGAGTCATCGGGGGGTTGGCGAACTGGGAGGTGGAGGGGCGGTACCTACGCTCCCGGAGCCGAGCCGTGCAGTACATCAAGGAACAGCAACCCCAGTTCGCGTTGCTCTCATTGTCGGCATTTCTGGCCATGCGCGTCGAATACGGGCTGGAGGTGCTCGGCAAGGTCGAGGCCTTTGCTGCTGGGGGGCGACGCTATTTCTTTGTGAGTCGAGACCACGACGATGTTGGGGGCTGTCGTGGAGCCACAGTGGCTTCAGATCATCTCGACGACCCTCGTTTTGTCGAACGGGTCGTCATGCGCGGCGCCTTTCGCCTGGCGGAGTTTGAGTGGGTTCGCACGCGCCGACCCGTCCAAACGCTTAAAAAGGTCATGCGAGGTGAGGCGACCTGCGCCCTCATAGACGACGCTCAGTATGCCTCGCTGGCCACAATCGACGGCGCGGACCAGCTCAAGGCGGTATGGCGTTCAAAGCCGTTGCCGCCCATGGCAGTGGTCGCATTCCGCAACACGACTGCAACCAGCAGGCGAGTCATGAAACGATATCTGGCCGCCATTTGCCAGGGCGATGGTGCGGCCATCTGTGAGCAGGCGGGGCTTCGATCGCTGGTCGCGGCCGATCGGTCTGTATTCGCGGGCGCCGTGCTGGCGTACGGGCCGAGCTGAGCCGCTATCTATGATCTGCAACTGGAGTGCGAGACGGGGCGCAAGTGGCTACAACGCGTGAGTAGAATCTCCGCGAACCACCCTCTCTCATCGGTCCACCATTCCCCGATGCGCCAACCCGTGGATGCGGCAAGTTTCTCGATGCTGGCGCGGTCCCACTTGTGTGAGTTTTCGGTGTGGATTCCATCGCCGTCGGCGAACTCAAGATGCGTGCCACCAAAGTTTACCCGTTGTTCACCGCTGGATCGCAGCCACATCTCGATGCGACGGTGTGCCGGGTTCCATTTCACTTCGTGGCGCCAGCGCCGGGCATCGAAGTCCGCACCGAATCGGCGATTCAGATGCACGAGCATGTTGCGATTGAACGCAGCGGTCACGCCAGCGTCGTCGTCGTAGGCAGCTTTGAGCTGCGCCGTGTCTTTGATCAAGTCAACGCCGAGGAGAAACGGCGTGCCGGGGGGAACGCTTGCTCCGGTGTGCGTGAGCAGCTCAGCGGCTTGCTCGGGTTCGAAGTTCCCGAGCGTGCTCCCGGGAAAGAAAAGCAGCGTCGGGCCGCTGGCGGTGACTGTTGCAAGGGACCGACGCGTCATCGCCGGGTTGGTGAAATCTCCGAGGTGCGGGTCGACGCTGAGATCGGGAAACCGACTTCCGATTTCCGCGGCCGTAGCGTGGAGTGCGGTCTCCGAAATATCGATGGGGTGGTAGACACGTGGCGACGCGAGGTGGGGCAGCAGCTTGCCGATTTTCTCGGCGCTGCCACTCCCGAATTCGACGACCGCGAGATTCACGGGAAGATGTTTGCCTATAGCTTCACCCTGAGTCTGTAGGATCTCGACTTCACATCGTGTCCCGTAGTATTCTGGCGTGCGTGTGATCGACTCAAAGAGCGTCGAACCCAGGGTGTCATAGAACCATTTTGGGGAGACGCGAGGCGGGCTGCGCTGAAGCCCTGTAAGTGTCTCGTGATAGTCATTGTCCGGCTCGTTGCTGGGGTACGTCGAATTCGACGTACCGCTTTGGGGTATGTTCGTCATGGTGTGTCCATTGCTACGTGGCATCGCGGGCGACGTCGAAGGCCGGTGAATCGCCACCGCGGACTCGGCTATGCGGACGTTTCGATACGTCGTATGTGGCCTGGCGGGGTCGCCCACGACCCGCGGCGCAAGACCCACGTCTGCTGATCCTCGGCCGACAGTGATGCAGTAAGTCGACAGGAGCGCACTCGCACTCGCCGGTGGCGTTCGGCCGTGGTCTCCGGTTGGGGCGTGATCAGCACAGCTGACATGCCGCACACCCTACACACGTGTGGAACCGCGGACAACACGGGGACGTACTTCCTCTCGCGTAGCGGGGCGAACACTGATCCATAGGCGTGTCGCTTCGGTGCCGCGCGGAGGTCTCCGTGCCGCTCGTTGAGTTGCGTTGCGGAGGTTGCGGAGGCCGACGGACGGCAAGGGAATGCGCCTGCCGCCCGACCCGACTGGTGTGGCGCGTCCGTCCCATCCGGAGCTTCATGATATCCGTACACGATGCGCACTGCGATCATGTCCTGCTCGCTCCTTCTCGGCTGCGCCGGTGCGGGGCTCGGACGAGCGGACGGCGCGTATGCGTCTGTGGGTGACGTCGCAGTAGAGAAAAATGGGGTCGACGTACTCGCTATACAGGCTCGGTTGGAAGCTCACATCTCGTCGGGAGCGGCGAGCGAAGAGGACCGGGAGCGGGCGTATGCTCGCGTACAAGTGCCCGACGACGGCACCGCCGCCTATGCCTTTGCCCGTGCGGCGGTCGCCGGCCGCGTGGCAGAGGTTCGTGGTCTGTCGGCCACAAAACTGGTGCGGGAGACCGAAGCGTACGCCCGGCTGAGTCTCGATCGAGACCCCGAGTTTCGTCGAGGTGCCGCTCGGCGTATGTTGGGCACGCTGTATGTCATGGCGCCGAACCTTGTGCGCCATGGGGACTCGGAGGACGGGCTTGAGCTGCTGGAACGGCAGGTCGACCGCTACCCGGATGATCCCGCGAACCACTTGCGACTTGCGGAGGGGTATCTTGCGCTCGGCGACCCTGAAGCCGCGCGCCAGCCGTTGTGTCAGGCGGCGATGAACATGCGTCGTTCGGAACGGACAGCGGAGCAGCAGCGTCTGTTGCGCCAGTTGCTCGAGGAAATCGAGTTGGGGCGGCAGCGTTTGTGTCATCGGGGCGACGGTTCATGAGGTTGGGGTGGCTGCTGCGTACACGGAAGCGCCAGAGCGCGAGGACGTGGGTGTTCGCGTGGGCATTGGCGTTCGCAACGGCTTGCCATCACCGAGTCATCGGTTGGAGTGATGCTGGTGAGCATCGACGCGTGGTCGAATACCTGGGGGCGTCCCGGTTCGAGGCCCACGACGGGGCGGCTCGCGCTTGGGCGCGGTCGCTGGTGGCGTTGGGGCAAGTGGACCAGGCACGGGCCGTCTTGATCCGGGATTTTCGGCACGGTGGTGTGATCGCTTCGCTGGTGGCGCTGGCGGATCTAGAGGCCGGATCGGGGCGAGTGGGCGTGGCCGCGGTGAACTACGCACGCGTCGCGGCGTTGGATCCTGTCGCTCTCGCAGGACGCAGGGAGGTGTGTGCTTTGTTTCGGCAGCGGGCGCGGCGGATGCTGGCGCTGGCGGAGCCCATCGCGGCGGATCGCGACATGCGTCGTGTCGTGGCGCTGTGTGGTGTAGCGGATCGCGAGGTGGAGATCGACGCGGATGCGCGCATGTGGCAGCGTATCCGTGTCGCGGCGCAGCGTCGGGTACGTGCCCAACGAACACTTTCGATTTGCCGGTCTTGCGACGATAGGCTTTTTGGACACCGTGCGGAAGATGAGGCCTACGTCGCGGGCTTGTCTCCGGCGGCTGCGTTGCGTTTCACGTCTCGGCGCGCTCGCTCGACGCTGACACCGGGGCAGACGGTCGGGTTGTTGGTTGCGGAGCGAAACGGAGATCTGGGTGTCACGTTCCTGGCGGATCACGAACTTCGAGCCCGGACGGGGATGGCGGATTGGGACGACCTGGCCGGCGAGGTGGCGCGGTTGTCAGCACATGACGGAGCCTACGTCCGGTTGCGGCTGGTTCGGGTCATGGAGGTCCCTGGTCTGGACGGGGAAGCGCGATGGCAGCGGATGTTGGCGCGTACATTGGCGCCGCGGGGAGGGGGCGGCGAAAAGGGGGGATCTGGAGCCGCGCCCTCACACGCGTGGCGCGTCCCCGCAAGTCAAGGCGACCTGCGAACGGCGGAGTTGTTGCTGGGGGGGGCGCTTCGGGGCCTTCGCGTTGCGGTGCGTGGATCGGCGACCGACCCGGCCTCGCAACAACGCGTGGTGTTGTCTCGGCACTGGTTGCTTGAACTACCCATCGACGGACGGACGACGCCGCTCTTGCTGGCCATGGCTCGCATGCGGGCCGCGAGGGGGGGGGACGTGCTCGCACTTCGGATCTCCCGGCGTGTCATCGAGCACGCCGCGGAGAACCCCGCGTTGGCCCTCACGTTGGCCCGTCGTGAGCTGGCGTGGGGGCGACCTTGGGGGGCGCTGGCCGTGGCGGAGGCCGGGCCAGCGGGCATCTCGGAGCTTGTGCGCGGCGCCGTGGGGACGGCCTTGGCGTTGATGCGCAGTGTGTGCCGGCGTCGGCCGTGTGGGGCGAGCCGGGATGCGGATGTGGTGCGCAGCGTCCTCGGGGAAGCGTGGATCCCTGCGCAACGCGAGCTGCTCGACCTCGCGCTTCGTCGTCATCCCCTCCGCGGCACCGTCACAGCAGATGGATGCCCGACGGTGGAGGAGGTGCTCGCCCGCGATGCTGCCGGGCCCTTGGCCGCGCTGCTGCGGCGAGCCATGGCCGACCGCAGCCTCGGTGGCTTGGCCGAGGCGTTGGAGCGGGTACTCGAAAGCGACCCGGCACTCCTGTGTGCGGGTCGCTTCGTCGTGCCGATCTTGGCGGCCGGCGGGTACGATGTATCTGCGGCCAAGCTCGCGGCTCGCCTGGGTCTCGCGCCGGAGCTCGAAGCGGCGGGGCAGCTCGAGCTTCACGCGCAGCTGGCCTCCATTGCGGGGCAAAAAGCGAGAGCGCGTCGGATGCTCACCGAGGCAGCGGCGGTCAGCGACGATCCGCGTGCGACCTGGTCACGTGCGGCTTTTTTCGCCCGACGTACCGGTGCCCGAGAGCTCGAGTCGGAGGGCTGGCGCCAAGTGTTGCTCCATGGTGCCGGAGGCGGGGAGGCAGAAGTCGAGCTGTTCTTGCTCGTGCGGCAGTTGCTCGACCTTAACACCGTGTTCGCAGCGCGGCATCTTGCCGTGGGTCGAGAGGCGTTGGCACGTGGGGTCGCCAGCTTTGTGCGCGGCGGGGGAGAAGAGGAACGCTGGGGACGGGAGGACGCGCTACTGGGAGCGTTGGCACAACGGCGGTGGGCGGTGGACGGGGAGGGGGCGCGTCTACAAGACGTGCTGCGAGCTTCTGGTTTGGAACCTGCGCATCATGCCCGTGCATGGCATCAGCTCACGGAGGCAACGGGGGCGCCCGGCGGCACCGAGCGCGACGCGATGCCGGGATCGCGTGCCGGGGCGGAATCGCGGTTCTTCGCGGGCGCGAAGGGTCCGCATCCCGCGTTCTTGGCCGCAGACGCGATTGCGCGGGAGCGCCTGCGGGCGGTAGCGGGGACGCGGATCGGGCTGCTGCGGGGCCGTGTGGGTGTGGATACGGGCGTGGATATGGATGTGCGTACGGATGTGGACGTGGGCGTGCATGCGGACGAGGGCTTTGTGGCAGTGGCGGCCGGTCTCGCCGTGACGGGTGACATCGAGGCACGTGCGCAGGCGCTGGCGTGGCTGCTGAGGTTCGCACACCCCCGGGATCGTGCTGGGTTACTCGAGGTGGTCGCTTCCGGTGGGGTGGCCTTGTCCGCTGCACCCGTGGGGCGAGTGAAACTGTTGCCCGATGCGGACCTGCTGTTTCGTTTGGCGCTGGGACTGGACTTGGACCCGCTCGAGCTACGCGCTAGAACACGGGCGTGGGGATCAAGCCTCTCTCCGTATGCGTTGGCCGCGGGCGTTGGACGCTGATCCTACTCGTCACGGCCAGCGTCGCTGCCTCGACGTTGGCCGGCGAGCGTCGGCAGCGGGCAGCGGTGACGCTCGCCTCGACCTGCGCGCTGCGGGGACTTTCCCGTCTGGCGGGTCTGTCGGCGGTCGATGGCGGTGTGCGGGGCGAGCCCCTCGCGGTGGAGGTTGTGCAGGAGGGGGGGTCGGTGTTCGTGCGCGAATCTGTGATCGCGTCCATTGATGCAGTGGCCTCGTTGGCAGCGGAACCGAGTCCACATTTGCTGCAGGTCGAGGCGGTGGGCGAACCTGACTCCGTCGTGTTGCGCTATCGCTTGTGGCGTCGGGGCTGGAGCCTTCGGGCTCCGACGCCCACATGGGTCATCTCGCGCCCGTGGTTGGCGATGCTCGCTGCCGGGCTGGGCGCGGGGGTCCTGTACGCTTGGCGGCGTGTCGTGTTGGCGCTGTTGGTGGCGGGTCTCGCTGCGCAACTGATGGTGGCGGCGATCCCTTGGCCCGCGCAGGGCGTCCCGCGACCCGGGTGGATACGCCTTGTGGAGGACGGCATGCTCGCTTGCGCCATCGATCGAGGGGCGGAGGGGTTGGGGGATGGGAGCCCGCTACTTCTGGGTGCGTTCGCCCTCGTTTGCTCGGTTGTCGCGTGGCTCGACCATCGGCGGACTCGCGTCGCGGGCGTGCCCGGTGTGGGCTGGGTCCGAGCGTTGGGCTTGGCAGCGTTGGCATGCCTGTCGCTGGTGGCCTGGGTCGAAGCCGCGGCGAGAGTGGGGTTGTTTGCTCACACCTTGTCATGGTCGATGCTGGCGGCGTGGACCTGCTTGTTTGTGGCGTGGGGCCATGCCATCCGGCGCGTACCTATCTCCTGGTCCCAAGTCCCTCCCATCGTCCTCGTCGCACTGCTCACCGATTGTACAGATCCGGTGTGGGTCAGCGACGCTGAGGTGAAGGAGGCCGATTCCGCGAGGACGGAGGGCACGCTCGTGCCGCTGCCCCAGCTGGCGCCGGTGGCCCGGGTCTCCACGCGGGAGCGTTGGGTTGACCTCATCGCCCAACGTGTGAGCGCGTCCCACGTGCGCGAGGATCGTTTGCTGGTCCATTTCGGATCGCTAGCGGCACGAAAGTACCTCGAGCTTTCGCAACATCCTCCGTGGAGACTCGGGCAGGAGGTGGCCGGGCGCAAGGCGGGCGTGCTGGTGGGGCAGGGAGGGAGTCTCGACATCCCCGTCGACGGGCCCTTTGCACCGCGGCTCCACGCCGACCTCGACGGCATACCGCAGCTGGCGATGGCCGTTACGCTGCGATCCCTCGCGCCGCGTCAGCGCGTGACCGTGCTCTGGGAGGATCGACCCCTCGCCAACCTGACCCTGTCAGGGCGATGGGAACGAAGGACGTTCTCCCTACCCGCCGATCTGGTGCGGGCCGGCGAGAACCGCCTGCGATTCTACTTCCGGAGCGTAGCGAAGTTCCAAGATACGCGTGCGGCTGCCGCGGTGGAGACGGTCGAAATCGGGGCGCGCGCCACTATCGTTGCCGGTCCTCCCCAGTCGCTGCAACTGTACACCGTACATCCGGATGCGAGTGGCGAGCCGGAGCTGACTGTGGTGGGTGGATCGAGTTTGGTCTACTACGTGACGCTGCCACGACGCGCTCGCATCCACATCGAAGCGAGCGGCGCGGGAGAACTCGAAGTATGGGCGAGTACAGATGCCGACCACGAGGCGGGGAGGGCACCCACGCGGCTGCTTTCGGCGAAGCTGCACCCGCGTCGACGTATCTTCAACGTGGACGCGACGGGCTACAATCGCGTCCCCACACGGCTGG
>JAZGFE010000239.1:0-50117 GCA_036479215.1 Nannocystaceae bacterium
CTCTTGGCGCACCCTCAACGCAAGCTCGTCAACCATTTTTTTTCGCGCGGCCGTGCGATCGGGGGTGTTGGTTCGGAGATCGGCGTTGTTCTTCTGCCCGGCGTTGGGTGTCGCGCTCATGCTGGCGAGATTGGTCGTTTTGGGGGAAAACCACAACGGCGCGAATGGCGCGAACGGCGCGTTGTGTGATTCTGGGCGCCTGGCCTAGCTCAGGACCGGATCCACCTTACTTTCGACTGGTCAATGACATGGGCCTCTGGGCGGGCACGGAACGATCCGCGCTTGACACGGCGATTACCCCAGCCCCGCCGGCCAACGACCACATTTTCGCAAATGAAATGGCCGGCATTCGATCTCTTGATGCATTGCATGAATACATCGATGATATCTTCACGGAATAGACGTGGCGCAGCTCGCCTGAGCGCGAGGGACTGGGAAACGCATCACGCACAATGCGCGGCTTCCCACTTCCGCAAACTCTCCGCTTCCTCCGCGATCCGGGTGCTGACCTTGCCTCACAGAAAGTGGACAGTGGGACTGTGCTGCAATTTCTTGAAGAGCGGAAGCGATTTCAAACTCGGGTGCTGACCGTGCCCCACAAGAAGTGGACAGTGGGGCTGTGCTGCAATTTCTTGAAGAGCGGAAGCGATTTCAAACTCAATGGGGCTGATGTATTCCTCGGCCATGAACTTCGATGTGAAGATTCTGCGAGGTCTCCGCTTGTTGGTGCTGTTTTCTTGATCTTGGTTGTCATCGGACACTCCGTGCGCAGTATCGTGCGCGGTTCGGTGTCCACCAAACGGGGGCAGGCTCAGACACACTGCCAGGCTACCTGTCCGATCGGGTCGTAGCTACTACATATTAGGTCGCCACACCCTCACGGAGCGGACCGAAGAACTCCGCCGCAAATTCGGATGCGGGAGCGTTGGCGATCTCACGCATGGACCCGCACTGGAGGACGCGGCCCGCTTCGAGCACGACGACCTGCCCCGAAAGCGCCATTACATCCCGCAGATCGTGCGTGACCACGATGCACGCCAATGCGGCATCCGCGAGGTGCCGCGCAAGCAAGGCTCGTACCGAACGTCGGTGGCTGACATCGAGGGCGGAGAGGGGTTCGTCGAGCAGCAGACCCGCTGGGTCGATAGCGAGCGCGCGGGCCAGCGCGACACGTTGGCGCTCTCCTCCAGAGAGTTGGTAGGGGCGACGATCCGACAGATGACGGGCCTCGAGTTGATCGAGGCTGCGTTCGGCTCGCAGACGGGCGGCCCGGCCCCGACCGCAACCGAAGGCGACGTTTTCGAGGGTGCGCAGGTGGGGAAATAGGGCGAACCCCTGGGGGACATAGCCGATTCCGCGGTCTTCGGGTGGCAGTGTGGCGCTTGCGGAGCTGTCCATCAGCGTGCGTCCCCGCAAGACAATGCGTCCTTCGAGGCCCGCCGCTGCCCCTGCGATGGCCCGCAGCACAGTGGTCTTTCCCGATCCGTTCGGTCCTATGATCAGGGTCGGTCCCGCGGCACTCACGAAGCGAATATCCAGGTGTAGGTTGCCGAGGTGGCCTCGCAGCTGCACGCTCCAGTCGGGATCGCTCACGTTCGCGTTCCTCGGCCTGAGGTCCTCGTTCCGTACAAAAACCAGTTCCGACCGACGCGCGCCGCCAGCAAGGTGGCGAACGCGATGATGGCCAACACGATAGCGATAGCAGTGGCCACGCGGATGTCGGAGTGGAGCGCCGAGTAGATCGAGAGCGGCATGGTCTGCGTGCGGCCAGGGAAGTTGCCGGCGAATAGCAAGGTTGCACCGAATTCCCCGATGGCCCGCGCCCACGATAGCGCGGCACCACCGACCAGAGATGGAAGGGCGACGGGGACCGCGACTCGCAGGAACGCACCCACAGGCGACGCGCCTAGGGTGCGTGCGACCAGGAGGAGGTCCTCGTCCACGCTACGAAAGCCGGTGGTCGCGGATTGGACATAGAAAGGTGCGGCCACAAGGACCTGGGCCATGATCACCGCAACCGAGGTGAACGGGATCGATGGGCCGAAATTCGAGAGAAACGGACCCAGAAGACCGTGGCGGCCGAATGCAAGCAGCAACGCGATGCCCATCACAGCCGGGGGGATCACGATGGGTAGCTCCACCACAGGTTCGATGATCCGTGCCCAACGTGCGTGGGTCCGCGCGAGAAACCACGCGAGTGGCGTCCCGGTGACGACGATGATGGCCAAGCTGAAGCATGTGGTGCGTGCGCTCAGTGCCAGCGCGGGTAGCACGAGGGGGTGTTGCAGCGCGACCCACAGCTCGCTCGGAGATGAGGCGAGAAATAGGGCCGCGATGGGTAGCAGCAGAAAGATGAACAAGCCGGAGCCAAGGGCGACCATGGCGACGGTGACGGCCCGGGTCGTTCTTGGGCGACGAGGTGGGTCGGCGGGAGATGGGCGAGATGGGCGAGACGGGCGAGATGGGCGAGATGGGCGAGATGGGTCCGACGGTCGCGGGCGAGGGGGGCTAGACATGGGGTACGGGCGCGAACCCGTGGTCTCGCAATATGCCCTGACCGCTGTCGGAGGTCACGTAGGCGATCCAGGCGAGGGCGAGGGCGGCGTTGGGCGTGTCGACGAGCACGCCCGTGTGGTAGTCGGCATCGACGTTGAGTTCGGCAGGGATGGGTATCGCTCGAATACGTTGGGCGTCGGTGGCATCGCTGCGGTAGACCACTGCAGCATCGGCCTCGCCTAGTTCCAACTTGGCGAGTACGAGCTTGGAGTTGGGCTCGAGCGAGACCACGCGGCTCTCCACGCGGTGGCGAAATCCGGCCCCGTATCGTTGCTCTGCTTGATCGAGCATTCGGCGCGCGTAGGTCCCAATGG
This sequence comes from Nannocystaceae bacterium, assembly GCA_036479215.1. Lineage (GTDB taxonomy): Bacteria > Myxococcota_A > Polyangia > Nannocystales > Nannocystaceae > FL481. Next base: position 2,871 of record JAZGFE010000239.1, read on the forward strand.
GGACATGCGCGGCGCCCAGGATCAGCCGTTGCGCCTTGGGGAGATCCGCGACTGTGCGGATGCCGGCCGGATTGCCGAGCGGGACGATGATCACAAGCTGACCCCGCGTGAAGACGATGCTCGGATGCACGAGTCGGGCGTTCACGACCGCTTGCATGTGGTACGCGTTTGCGGATGCGAAGACATCTCCGCCCGCCCCGTGTTCGATCTGTGCCCGCAAGGCCTGGCTGCCTGCCGTGCTGATCACGACGTCGAGTCCGGGGTGCGTCGCCTCGAAGCCCGCTTCAAGTTCCGCGAAGGCGATGGATAACGACGACGCGGCGAGGACGACGAGTGGCGGCTGCGAGGTGGGGGTCGACGGGGGGCCTGTGCAGCCGGACGCGCCGAAGGCACCGAAGGCACAGATCGCACGGGTCGCATGGATCATCGGCCCGAAAAACGCTAAGCTCCGGAAACTGAACCGCATCGGCGCGCAAGTTAGCAGGAAGCTGGGCACGTCAACGGCTGAGGCGGTCGTGGGGCGCGACAAGGGTCGCGTTGCTGTCGCAGTCGTTGCACCGTGTCGAGACTGCGTGCGGCCGCTTTCGCACGTTCCCGAAGTCGAATAGTGGGCGCGTGTTGGATCTGCAGTGGTGCGCGGTGATGACGAGCCTGGGGTGCACCAGTGAGCCGGTGCATCCGGCGACGTCCACACTCGTGGGCCACGAGCACGACGGCACTGTTTCGCCTCCAACGATCGGCGGGGGCTCATCGTCCTGCCCTGTCTGCGGCGCGCGGTCGGAGGCGAGTGCCGTGGGGAATACGTCGGTCGTCGAGATACAGACCATGGCCGCGGTTCGTGCGGATATCGAACAAGCGTACGAACGAACCATCGCGTCATGATCGTCGCCGGGCCGAAGTTGCGCAATAGCCTTGGCATGATGAGGTGGCTGCCTCGGCGTGACACGGCGCGGCGCGAGTCGCAAAGTGAGCTTCAGACCGAGAATAAGCGCTTCGCGCTTATGGCGCATTTCTGCTGCTTGCTTCCAACCTGCGGACGTGGGAGCCAGCGCGGTGCCTTTCGAGCAATTGGGGCTTGTGCCCGAACTGACCCGCGCCCTGGCGGACGCGGGTTATCTAGAACCGACTCCCATCCAACGCGACGCGATTCCCCCCGCGTTGCAAAACCGCGACTTGGTGGGTTGTGCCCAAACCGGCACCGGGAAAACGGCCGCGTTCTGTCTGCCGCTGCTACAGCGGCTCGACGCGATGGCGGGTGACGACCCCTGCATCCATGCGCTGGTGATCACACCCACCCGTGAACTTGCGGCCCAGATAGGGGAGAGCCTCGCCACCTACGGACGTCATTTGGATCTGTGGCATACGGTCATTTTCGGTGGGGTGAGTGAGGGCAAGCAGATAGCAGAACTGCGTAGGGGCGTGGATATCCTCGTCGCCACGCCCGGTCGCTTGCTCGATCTCATGGGTCAAGGCTATATCAAGCTCGGTCGCGTAGGCGTATTCGTGCTCGATGAAGCCGATCAGATGCTCGACTTGGGGTTCCTTCCGGCGATACGTCGAATCATCGCGGCCTTGCCGAAGGAGAAACAGACGCTGTTCTTTTCGGCGACCATGCCCCCAGCGATCCGTGAGCTGGCCGATAGCCTGTTGCGCGATCCGGTGAGCGTCTCTGTGGCGCGCGTTTCGGCGCCCGCCGAGGGGGTGGAGCAGAAACTGTATTTCGTTGACTCCAAGAGCAAAAAGCGCCTCTTGATCGACTTGCTGCAGGATGCCGCCATCCGGCGGACGCTGGTCTTTAGCCGTACCAAGCGAGGGGCGAATCGAGTGGCGGAGGTCCTGCAGAAACAGGGAATCGATGCCGCTGCGATTCACGGTAACAAGTCGCAGGGGGCGCGCACTCGAGCGTTGAACGGTTTTCGGAAGGGCGATGTGCGTGTACTCGTTGCTACTGATATCGCGGCGCGAGGGATCGACGTGGACAGTGTGTCCCACGTGATCAATTTCGACCTTCCGAACGTTCCAGAAACCTACGTGCACCGGATCGGACGCACCGCTCGAGCCGGGGCCAAGGGCATCGCGTTGTCGTTTTGTGACGAAGAGGAGCGCGCGTACCTGGTGGATATCGAACGCCTGCTCGTCAAGCATATCCCTCGGGAGCTTGATCACGGACATCCATCGTCGACCGCTCCACCGGCCCCGACCGACCTCAGCAGTCGTGCCGCACGATCGGGATCTGGTTCAACGGCGAAGCGAGGGGCGGCTCGCCCGGGTCGACGCGGCCAAACGTCGAGGACCACGGGCAGTCGCTCGGGACGAGGTCTTCGCGGAGGCGGGGGTGGAGGACGGCCCTCGTCTCGCGGGAGTGGCTAGACGAGGGCCGAGCGGAGGACAAGCCGTCGGCTCCCGGTGTGGCTCGCGTGGCGACGCAAGCGTAACGCCCGCGTGGGTGAGGGCCGGTTCCGCCTCCGCCGCGTCGAGTTGGTTAGCGGCGATGGAACACGTCGATGTAGGCCTCAAGTTCGATTTCCAAGTCGAGCATCTCCTCGCCCCGATGCACGTGTAGATCTAGATGATCTCCGACGGAGCGTGAGCGCAGCGTGCGTTGCAAGGCCGTGAACGAGCGAACGACCTTCCCGTCGATCGTCACGATTACGTCGCCTTTTCTGAGGCCGCTCGCTTCTGCGGGGGAGCCCGCGATGACCTTCGATATGGACACGCCGCGTGCGTGCCGGTGTCGCCTGCGATGCTTGTGGTGCATGCGACAGCCGTGGCGGCGATGGATTTCGTCACTGAACTCGACCCCGAAGGCCACCCGTGTGTCGTCGACAGCGTCAGGTGTCGGCGAGGCTTCCAAGTCGGCGTGCGCGCATGCGCTGGTGTCTCCATCGGACCACTCGCCGACGAGCGCGTGCGTGCCAAAACCACCTCCGAAACCGGCGAGAACCCCCGCGGCGAGGAGGTGCCCGACTGTGATCCGTTCGGCGAGCCGCTGGGAGAATGTCTTGTTGGAGACGGGGGAGAGCCCCGTCGGGTCGTCATCGTGCATCATGATTGCTCCGTCCTACGACGACAACCGCCCCCGTTCCTGGGTATTCCCCGATCGCGCGATCAATTTCGTGCGAACCGAGCGCCACCCCGAGTGGAGCCCAGCGGCACCGCATGTACCTCGTGCACGCGGTACGTGCGTGCACGAGGCCCTAGTGCACGAGGTACGTGTCTAGCCAACCGAGTACCGTCTTGTGCCAGAGCAGACTGTTGGCGGGATGGAGGACCCAGTGGTTCTCGTCGGGGAAGAACAACAGTCGGCTGGCGATGCCTCGGCGCTGGAGGGCCGTGAACGTCGCCAGACCTTGGCCGGGAGGGACACGGTAGTCGAGGCCACCGTGCACCACGAGCATAGGTGTCTTCCAGCGGGCAACGTGTGCGGCGGGATTATGGCGTTCGTGGGAGCGGGGTTTCTCATGATAGGGACCACCGTGCTCCCACTCTGGGAACCAAAGCTCTTCGGTGGTGTAGTACATCGATCGCTGGTCGAATATGCCGTCGTGATTGACGAGACATTTGAATCGATCGGGCCATTTCCCCGCGATCCAGTTCACCATGTAGCCCCCGTAGGAAGCACCCAGTGCGCAGACTCGCTCGCCGTCCATCCATTTGTTGCGTTGGAGTGCCGCGGCCAAGCCTGCTTTGAGGTCTGCCAGGGGTTTGCCGCCCCAGTCACCGCGGATCGAGTCGGTAAAGGCCTGGCCGTATCCTGTGGAACCGTGGAAGTCGATCGTGACCACGGCGTAGCCGGCTCCGGCGTAGGTTTGTGGGTTCCAGCGGAAGGAGAAACCGTTGGCGAAGCTTCCTTGCGGACCTCCGTGGATGAGGAATGCTACCGGGTAGCGCTTATTTGGGTCGAAATTCGCGGGGTAGATGATCCAGCCGTGGACGATTTGGTTGCGCCAGCCTTTGAATTCGAAGGCCTCGGCACGGCCGCGTTGTGCCGCGGCCAGCAATCGATCGTTGACGTGGCTGACCTGCGTCGGCACGCCGCCTCCATGCGGGACGGACCAAAGCTCGTTGGGGCTTTGGAGGCTGTTGCGAAGAAAGAAGACCCGTTCGTTGCCCGGTCGGATCGCGGAACTCGTGCCCTCGGCGGCCAGTTTGGTGACATTGCCCGTCGCCACGTCCACAGAGAAGAGCGGGCGCTGCCCTGTGTCCTGGGCGGTGACCAGCAAGGTCTTTCCATCGCGCCGGAACACCATCTCTTGGACAGAGCGGTCCCAGGTCGGGGCCAGCTCTCGGGTGGGGCCGTTGGGCAGCGCTTTCAACATGATTCGGGCGCGGTCGGACTCATAGCCGGCACGGCGCATGGCCGTGTAGGCTAAGGTCTTGCCGTCGGGTGAGAACACGGGGTGGGCATCCCAGGCAGGGTTGTCGCCGGTGAGGTTGCGAGGGTTCGCGCTGCCATCGACGGGCGCTGCGTAGAGGTCGAAGTTCGTCGACCATGGTTCGTCGTTCCCCGAGATCCGCGCCGCAAACACCACGGTGGTGCCGTCGGGGCTGAACACGTAGTCTTCCGTGCCGCCGAAAGGTTTTGAGGGTACGTCGGTATCGAGGTCGTGGGTCAGATCGATGGGTTGGCCCGCGGCCCGGCCTTTGGCCAGTGGGACCACGAACAGGTGGGATCGGCGGCCATCTTTCCACGTATCCCAGTGGCGGACGAAAAGCCGGTCGTAGGTGCGACCCGATGCCGGGTATTGCGATCGGCGTTCAACATGCTCGGCCGTGCATCGCAACGTTGCGCAGGAGGGAACGACATCGGCCGAAAACGCCAGGTGTTGTCCGGATGGTGAAAGCTTCGCATTGCTGATCCCCACGGGCAGATCCGTAGCCTGCTGGAGGGCCCCGCCATCCAAGGTGATGCGCCATAGCTGGGAGGATCCGGAGCGGGAAGACACGAAATAGATCTGTTCGCCGGAGGGATCCCAGATCGGGTTGGAAGCGTGGTCGGCGGTGGCCGTGAGGGGACGAGTTGTGCCGGACGCGAGATCGAGCAGCCAAAGTTCGCGCCAACCACGATTCTCGTTCATGTCGGTCGTCCGACGTGTGAACACGAGGTGGCGCTCGTCGGGGGAGAGCGCCGGGTCGGAGATCCGATCGAGCGCGAGCAGATCGAGCACGGAGAAGGGATGAGGCCCCGCGGGTATGGGGGGGGACGTGGGCGTGATGGCGACGGCAACGGGTGTCTGCGCGGCGGTGGGCGGATCCGAGGTCTTCGCGGCCTCCGTGGCTTGTGGGGCTGCGGCGGTCTTGGATTCGGGTGGCAGGCTTGGGTTGAGCCCGTGGGCACAAGCGGAGAGGGAGGCGAGCGCGAGTAGGCAAGCTGTGAGGGCGCGTGGTCGGGGGAGCATCGGCGAACGCATGCGCGCACAGTACACCGTGCACGGGCGTGTGTTGACCCACGGCGGCCTCGCCGTCGACGATAGGGGTGGGTGGCACCGATACGGTTGAAACCGAGCCTCGCCTTCCCTACTGTCTGCGCAGCATGGCCTGCCCAGTCTATATCCTGTTTGGAACGGAAACAGGCAACGCACAAGACGCAGCCGAGCGTCTCGGTGACGAGCTAGCGGACGCGGGTGTACCCAATGAGGTGCTCGACATGGCCGACTATGACCATCGTCTCCTGGCGGACGAGCAAGTCCTGCTCGTCGTCACGAGCACCTACGGCAATGGGGACCCGCCGGCGAACGGGCGGGATTTCCTTGAGCTTCTGCATCGGGACGATGCGCCGAAGCTCGGGCACGTGGCGTTTTCTGTGCTCGGGCTGGGCGATCGGATGCATCGCCATTTTTGCAAGTGTGGCATCGATTTTGATCGTCGCCTCGAGGAGTTGGGGGGGCGTCGACTGGCCGAACGTGTCGACTGCGATACCGACTACGACGAGCCATTCGAGCGATGGATGGGGGGGCTGGTACCCACCGTTGTGAAACTCCATCGGGGCGACGCCGTTAACGTAGCCACGATCGACGCCGACACCACCACTTCCGAAGGGCAGCAGCGCGGGACCGTGAATGCTGCACTGCTGCGGCCTGCGACATTCGTGACCGTGGCGCGCACCCTCAATCTCAACACGCCCGATTCCGCGAAGCATACACGGCATGTGGAGCTTGCCATCGAGGGGCCAAACTTTGCGTACGAGGCGGGGGACCGCCTGGCGGTGTGGCCCTCCAACGACCCGGTGGTGGTCGACGGTCTGCTCGCCGACTTGGGGCTTGCGGCCGACAGTCCTGTTGTGGACTGGCAAGGGCAGGCGGGCCAGCCCTTGCGAGATGTGTTGCTTCGATCTTGCGAGCTTGGGTCGTCGATTCAACGGCCTGCGACCCGTCTGCATGCGCGTGGGCTGGTGCCGCAGGCACTTGTCGCCACGTTCGACCCCCTCATCCCACGGCTCTACTCCATCTGCTCGAGTCCCGTCGCCCATCCGGGGCAGGTCCACTTGACGGTGGACTTCCTGCGGCACCCGCACGATGGCGGCATGCGTGAAGGCGTCGCATCGAGTTTTCTTGCGGCTCGGGCTCCGGTGGGGACACGGGTGTCCGCGCAAATCCGCGCAGCGCCTCACTTCCGTCTCCCAGCAGACGATGCTTCGATCATCATGGTAGGTCCCGGCACCGGTATCGCACCTTTTCGCGGATTCTTGGCCGAGCGCGCGCATCGGGGGGCACGCGGACGCAATTGGCTATTTTTCGGGTCTCGACACGAGCAAAGCGACTTCCTCTACCGCGAGGAGATCGAGCGGTATCAGGCGGACGGCGTGTTGACGCGGCTCACAACGGCATTCTCGCGGGATCACCAACCGCGGCTCTACGTCCAGCACCGAATGTGGGAGCAACGCAAAGAGCTCACCAGATGGCTGGATGCGGGTGCGCACGTCTACATCTGCGGGGATGCGAGGCGTATGGCGCTGGATGTGGAGAAGGTCTTGGGTGCCATCGTGGCGGCCGGGCAAGCCGGGGGAGACGGCGGCTCGGCTCGTGTCACCGCGCTGCGTCGCGCGGGTCGCTACCACCTCGATGTCTACTGATGCGCGGTCAGTCCGAGGCGGAAGCGGTTCGCGGAGGTTCGCGCGCTGTGCGGCGTCCCGTCGTGTTCCCCATGGGGGGTAGGTCCGACGGGGCCTGAAACCCGTCGGTAGGGTCCACGAGGGCGGCTGGGGTCCGGTGGGATGTCGACCGGCGGTCGCCGCGGCGCCGTCCAGCGCCGACGCGTTGTACGGGGACCGTTTCGCGGTCGAAATCGCACTGGTGACGTAGTGGTGCGGGCCCAGGTAAGGTGGCGCGGTGATGAGCAAAAGGGAGCACCTCGGCGCGCAGCGCCTCGGACGACGATGTTTCGCGGCGGACAGGCTGGGCCGCGTGGGGGTCCGAGCATGAGTCAGGATTTCCGCACGCTCGTCGAAATGCTGCCCGAAGCGCTCGTCGTCGGCCAAGCGGGGCGCTTGGTCTTCGCCAACCGCGAGCTGTGTCGCCTCCTCCGCTACAAGAACAGTTGTTCGCCGGTGGACCAGCCGCTTGATGCTCTGGTCCCACCCGAGGCCAGGGCAGAGCTTGATACGATACTGGCCACCGCTTCCGCGGTGGACGAGCCCACACGGCCGCACGTGCAGTTGCTGTGCCGCGCCGACGGCAGCTCGGTGCATGGGCGCCTGCTCGCTCGTGCGATCCAGTGGCAAGGAAGCCCTGCAGTCTTGCTCCTGCTGCATCCGTTGCCAGCGAGCAATCGACCGCCGGAGCTATTGAGCCTGCTCGAGACGGCGGTGGACCATCTCAGTGACATGATCATGATCACGGAGGCCGACTCGCTCCAACGACAGGGGCGTCGGATCATCTACGTGAACAAGGCGTTCTGCGACGCTACGGGCTATGATCCAGACGAGGTCATCGGCAAAACGCCCAATCTGACCATCGGTCCCGAGACTGATGTCGCCACGTTGACGCGTATCTCAAAGGAGCTCAACGAAGGTCGATCCGTAGAGGCCGAGTTGCTCAAGTATCGCAAAGATGGATCGACCTACTACGTAGATCTAGAGATCGTACCGGTGCTCGATTCCGACGGAATCCAGTCCCAATGGGTTTCCGTACACCGAGATGTCACCGAGCGGAAACGCATGCAGGCGACGCTAGCATCGACCGAACGTCTCGCAGCGTTGGGTCGGTTGGCGGCGGGCGTGGGTCACGAGATCAACAATCCTTTGGCGTACTTGGTGAGCAATCTCGTATATGCCATCGAAGGGCTCGAGGACACCAGCGCCGCTCGGATCCACATCCAGCCCATCCTTGAGGCGCTGCGAGAGGCTCGGGACGGTGCCGAACGGGTGCGCAAGATTGTGCGTGACCTCAGGCAACTGTCGATGGGCTTGGCGGACGAACCGGGGCCATCGGATCTGTTGTTGGTGCTGGAATCGAGCCTGAGCATCGCACGCAACGAACTGCGGAACCGGGCTCGGGTCGTCCAAGAGATCGACGAGCTTCCACCTGTCGATATGAACCAGCACCGGCTGGGGCAAGTGCTGCTCAACTTGCTGCTCAACGCCGCGGAGGCGATCCCACTGGGCGCTGCGGACAGGCATACGGTGACGATACGCGCTTCAGCTGATGGAGACATGGTGGTGTTGGAGGTGCAAGACGATGGGCCCGGCGTCCCCGACGCCATAAAAGGTCGGATCTTCGATCCTTTCTTCACCACAAAAGTTGGCACGGGCACGGGGCTGGGGTTGTCGATCTGCCACAGCATCGTGACCAGCGCTGGGGGTACGATCGAGGTCGAAACGGGAACGGGTTCCGGCTGCCTGTTTCGGGTTCGGCTCCCGGCCAAGGGGGTCGTCACAGCTGACCCACGCCGCGGGCGTGGGGCGCATCTCCCACGTGAGCCGGCCGGTAGGGTATTGGTAGTGGATGACGAGCCGCTGGTGTTGCGTTCGCTGGAGCGTACGCTCGGCCGGGATCATCGCGTAACCACGGTGGCGACCGCACGTGGGGCATTGGAAGTTCTCGCGCAGCAGAACTTTGACGCGATCTTGTTCGATATCATGATGCCCGAGATGACGGGTATGGAGCTGTTTCGTCGCGTGGAGCGCAAGTATCCGGGCGCGGCCGAACGGGTGGTGTTTATCACCGGCGGGAGCGTAAACGATGAGGTGTCTGCCTTCCTCGCCGGGTCCGGTAGGCGGTATCTCGAAAAACCGTACGATCCCAGCGAGCTGAGGCGCTTGGTCGGTACGATGGTGCGCGATCCGACTTCCCGTGCGACGACACCGTCACCCGCCATCACACCGTCGTCGCAGCTACGGGGCTGACGGCGGGTGGTATGGTATCAGGCTTGCTCAGGCGGTATCACGCGCGAAGTCGGCGATGGACCGGGCGAGCTGGTGCGGTTGCTCCTCTTGGAGGAAATGGCCCACGCCGGGCAGAACCGTCACGTAGGGGTCGGCGATGGCGAGTGCGTGCTGGAGCATGGGCACCTGCTCGCGATGGCGCAAGATAGTGTCGTCTTGTCCCCAGACGATGCAGGCGGGCCCCATGAAGTGGCGGAGCGTGTGTTGATACCGTGGCAGCGCGGCTTCGATCTCGTCGAGGCGTTCCATGAAGCTCACAACAGCGTTCGCGGTGCCTTCGGGCATCGATCGCCAATAGCCGGCGACGAGTTCGGGGTCGCGTGTCAGGTCGCGCCGGGTCGTGCCCGCTTTGAGGATCAGCTTGGTCCATGTCGGGCCCATCACCTCACTCATCAGTGCGCGTCGGAGGTTCCGGCTGAGGATACCGTCCACCCGCATCTCGAGGGGCGGCTTCCAGCCCTCAGTATATGCGATGGTGTTGAGTACGATCAAGCGTTCCACCCGGTTCGGGCTTTTCTCCATCATCTCCCATGTCCATGGCCCGCCAGCATCGTGGCAAACGTGGGTCCATTTCTGGATGCCGAGATGAGAGGCCAGTTGGAGCAATCGATCGCCTTGTCGCCCCGCTGTGAGGAGCTCGGGATTTCTTGGCTTGTCACTCGCACCGAACCCTATCAAGTCCGGGGCGATGACTCGGTGGCCTCGAGCGATGAGCTCATGGGTGACGTGGCGGTAGAGCCACGAGGACGTGGGCACCCCGTGCACAAGCATCACGGGCGGGCCTCGCCCTTCGTCGACGTAGCGGAGCGTGCCCCAGTCCGGCAGCCGGAATTCATGCAACCTCCCGCGATGCGCGTCGATGGTCCCCGGAGCGCGGGTCGGGTATCGAACCGGTCCGCGTCGGCCGGGCCAGCCGCCGCAGCCGCCGCTCATCGCTGCGCAACCCAGGCCGAGCAGCGCGTGGCGGCGCGTGATTTTCTCGAAGTGTCCGATGTTTTCAAGTTTGCTCCAAAGAAGGCTGCCGTGCATTCGAGGCCCGCGCCAACCTGCCTGTCTGCCCTCTGAGCGGGTCCTACGGAGCGCGGAGCGCCAGATTCGGACCCGCGATAGATTGGCGCCCCCCCATGATCGGCCTCGGTGCGTAACACCGCCGCCGCGCCTTCGTTGCTTCTACAGGTCTCCGCCGGCCTGGACGAGGTTCAATGCCCGTGTTTCTGCTAGCCGTCGCAGTGGTCAGTCTTGTCGTCTTTTCCGGGCTATTGGTCTACCTGTGGCCCGATTTGATCTTGTGGGGGATGCGAGAATCCGTGTTGTGGCTGAGCTCCTCAAGTCGTCCGTCGCAAGTTGGGGACGCTTCGAAGGTCAGGTCTCCGCTTGTGCGCCCGCCCAATTCGAGTTGTCCTTGACGGTGGCTGGCGAAGCTCCGCTCACTCCCGGGTGCGGGTCTCGGTCGGTGGGTGTCGGAGCAGAAAAATATTCGTAGGAAGCCTTCGCTTCGCGCATTTCTTTCCAGCTGGACGGGTGTGTTGGAAGGGGAGGGACGCCAAGCTCCGTCGGTCCGAAACTGCCCTCCTTCCCCGGCCAGTTGTGTATAGGCTCGTCACTGGGGGGTCGGGCACGGGGCTCCGATGGCGGAACGCTTGTGGGGGGCCTCACGGCGACGGGGGAGCGATGGGAGGTTCGCTCACACCACAAGGACGCGGCATGTAGCTGTGCACGCGGACGCCGGACTCGCCTAGGTTGGCGCCGGTCCTCACTCGGGTCTTACAATGCGAGGCATGCGATTGAAGTCGTGGTCTTTCGAACAGCCCCACCAACCCATGATCTGGGGTGAGCGTGAGGAGGTGGCTGGCGCCACCGAGGTGATCGTCGAGGTGGCGGGATGTGGTGTGTGTCATACGGACCTCGGCTTCTACTACGAGGGCGTACCTACGCGTCATCCGCTCCCGCTCACGTTGGGGCACGAGGTGAGCGGCCAGGTTGTCGAAGCTGGAGACGAAGCACAGCGATGGTTGGGGCGCAGCGTGATCGTGCCCGCGGTCATGCCATGCGGTAGCTGTGAGGCATGCCTCGATGGGCGACAGTCGATCTGTCCGCGGCAGATATTCCCAGGCAATGATGTGCACGGCGGTTTTGCCACCCACGTTCGTGTTCCGTCACTGGGGCTGTGCACGGTCCCCAACTTGGATTGCGATCAGATAAACCCCCTGGGCCTCAAGCTCGAGATGCTCTCTGTACTCGCTGATGCCGTCTCTACCGCGTACCAGGCCATCCTGCGAAGTCCACTGGAGGAGGCGGGGCTGGCGATTTTCGTTGGGGCCGGGGGCGTGGGTGGGTTTGGGGTCCAAATCGCCGCATCCAGGGGGGCACGTGTGATCGCCATCGACACGGACGCCGCGAAACTGGATGTCATGGCTTCGCACGGTGCCGACCTGACGCTATGCGCCAAGGACATGGACTTCCGGCAGATCCGGGGAGCCGTGCGCGAGTACGCCCACGCGCTCGACATCCCGACCTGGAGGCAGTGCGTATTCGAGACCTCTGGGACGATTCACGGACAGCGCACGGCCTTCGGTTTGCTGGCGCGTGGTGGGTATCTGTCGGTAGTGGGCTACTCTCCCGACAAGGTGAGTGTACGCCTCGCCAACCTCATGGCCCTCGATGCGACCGCGCAGGGTAACTGGGGCTGCGTACCGGAGCACTATCCGGCAGTATTGGGGCTCGTGCTCAGTGGGCAGATCAAAGTCGAGCCCTTTGTAGAGTATCGGCCGCTGTCGACTGTGAACGAGGTATTTGTTGCACTGAAGCAACACGCGATCCAAAAGCGCGTGGTGCTCGTACCCGATCGCTAGGAAAAAACATGGAGCTCAAGAATCACGATCTCGTGTCGGCACAAGCATTCGTCGGCGTCGACTACGACAAAATCCCTATTCGCACACCCCAAGGTCAGGTGGTGGATGGCCTTCACGCGATCCGGATCCGACTCAACAATCCGACCCAGCTCAACTCCTACACCACGCAGATGGTGAAGGGGGTGATCCTCTCCGTGCGACGCGCATCGAACGATCGGGCCTGCGTTGCTGTGGTCTTCACCGGGGCGGGCGACCGGGCCTTTTGTACCGGTGGCAATACCGCAGAATATGCCGAGTACTACGCGGGACGACCCGAGGAGTACCGCCAGTATATGCGGCTATTCAACGACATGGTCACGGGGATCTTGACATGCGACAAACCAGTGATCTGCCGCGTCAATGGCATGAGGATCGGTGGCGGACAGGAGATCGGAATGGCTTGCGACTACTCGGTCGCATCCGACCTCGCGAATTTTGGACAGGCTGGTCCGCGGCATGGATCGGCTCCAGACGGTGGCAGTACCGATTTCTTGCCGCTCTTTGTCGGGATCGAGGCCGCCTTCGAAAGCTGTACGCTCTGCGAGCCATGGAGCGCGTACAAAGCTCAACGCCTCGGGCTGCTGACGCGTGTGGTGCCAACGTTGAAGGTGGATGGAAAATTTGTGCCCAATCCATTTGTGATCACAGACCGGTGGATCGACGATCGGGGGCAGATCGTCCACGGAGACTTCAAGCAAGGAGACCTGAGAAAGGAAGCAAAGGCGATACTGGGCCGAGGCGAGGTCGATCTGACCCCGCTCGACGCGGAGATCGACCGACTTGTCTATGCCCTTGCCATGACGATGCCCGGTTGCACGTCGAAAACACTCGAGAGCTTGAGAAAACACAAGCTCAGCCACTGGGACCGCAACCGCGAGACCAATCGGGCGTGGTTGGGTCTCAACATGATGACGGAGGGGCGCGCAGGATTCCGTGCGTTCAACGAGGGCACGAAATCCTGTCGAGAGGCGGACTTCCTGCTGATTAGGCGAAGACTCGCTTCCGGCGAGCCGTGGGGCGCTGATCTCACCGAAGCTGCTTTGGCGCAGGTGCACGAGAGGAGACAAGGATGATGTCGGAGGCGCCGAAGCTGCCGGAGGGCAGCGCCTTGAGGCTGGACACTGCCGAAGATGGGGCGCTGTGGAGGTTGCGTCTCGATCGGCCGAAGACCAACATCTTGGACACGCGGCTGATCAAAGGATTGGCGAGCGTGTTTTGGGAGTCACGGCGGGCCCCGCAGCTCAAGGCCATTTTCATCGAGGGGGCCGGCGACCATTTCTCGTTTGGCGCCAGCATCGAAGAGCATAGGGTCGATGAGGTGGCTGCGATGCTCAGGTGTTTTCGCACGCTCTTCGAAGCCATGCTCGAAGCCTCCGTATTCACCATTGCGGTTGTGCGGGGGCAGTGTCTTGGCGGAGGCTTGGAGCTGGCGTCGTTTTGCAACCGGATGATCGCCAGCCCGAGCGCGAAGTTTGGACAGCCGGAGATCGTCTTGGGTGTGCTGGCACCGGTCGCATCCGTCTACCTGCCAGAACGCGTCGGGCGGGCGGTTGCCGAGGACCTGTGTCTGAGCGGGCGCATTGTGGACGCCGTCGAAGCGCATCGCTTGGGCCTGGTCGATGAGGTCGCAGACGACCCGGCCGCGGCGGCAGAGTCCTACTTTCGCAACTGGCTTCGGCCCCGATCCGCGTCGAGCCTGCGTGTCGCGCACCGCACGATACGTGCGCCCCTATGGGAGCGCGTACTCGGCCAACTCGCGCGGGCGGAACAAACATACTTGAACGAATTGATGAAAACCGACGATGCGAACGAAGGTATCGCGGCGTTTTTGGAGAAGCGACCGCCGTTGTGGAGGAATGCCTGATGCACAAAGCTTTGCCGAAGCTCCTTGAAAGTTGCGAGGACCTGATCCGAGATTTCACATTTCCGCGTGTACGGGAGTGGAAAGAGAAAACATCTGGTCTCGCCATCGGCTACATGCCGATCTATATTCCGCGCGAGCTGCTCCACGCTCAGGGTGTGTTGCCGGTGGGCATCGTCGGCGGTGGGCAGGATGTGGAGATTATTCGCGGGGATGCATGCTACCAGTCGTATATATGCCATATTCCGCGCAGCACGGTCGAGCTGGGCCTAAACGGCAGTCTTGATTGCCTCGATGGCATGCTGTTTCCAGCGATCTGCGACGTGATCCGGAACTTGTCTGGAATGTGGAAAATGATGTTCCCTGACAAGCTCTCGCGCTATCTCGACCTGCCCCAGGATTTTCGACCGAGTATGGGTGGCGCGTTTTATCGCCATGAATTGGAGGCACTATGCGCCGAATTCGAGTGTCGCGGGGCGCGACCTTATGATCCCGATAGATTGCGTGAGAGCATCGGTGTTTATAACAAGAACCGCGCTCTGGTGGAGGAGCTGTACGACCTGAGGCGCAGCGAACCGTGGCGGGTCCCCACCCACGAGTTGTACATCATGCTGCGTGTGGGCCTTGTTGTCCCGGTAGAAGAACATACCGATCTCCTGGTCGAATATCGAGATCTGCTGGGCAAAGCAAAAAACCGGCGTCCGCTGGATCAGGCACGCGTGCTCTTGGCCGGCTGTTTCTGCGAGCAGCCCCCTTTGGGTCTGATCCGAACACTGGAGCGCTCGGGGTGTTTTATTGTCGACGATGATCTCGTTCAGATTCATCGATGGATCAAAGGCCCGATCGCCACCAAGGGTGACCCGATGCGCAATATCGTGAACGCCCTGCTGGACCAAGCGATCGAGAGTCCCACGCGCTACGTGGATGAGCAGGAAAAGGGGCGCGAGCTCGTCGAGAGGGTAAAAAAATCACAGGCGGAGGGCGTGCTGTTTTGTGCTCCCAGCTTCTGTGACCCCGCCCTTCTCGACCAGCCGATGACCGTCGCTGCCATCGAGAAGGTTGGAGTGCCGTGGACGGCGTTTCGGTACGCAGAAAACAACGGCCAATTCCAGGTGGTTCGAGAACAGGCGGGTACTTTTGCTGATTCGATCAAATTGTGGGGTAAATCATGAGCAGCGCCGACAAAGTCGCGGTCCCAAAAGATGCGAGTCAGATACGACAAAAGAAGATGATCGCCGATCACTACGCCAAGCTGGCGCGGTCAGAAGAAATGGGCGTACCTTGTGCGTATACTTTTGTTCCAGGAAATTTGACCGAACTGCTGCTTTCGTTTGGAGTTCTTCCCGTGCTGCCGGAGATCAATGCACTGCAGTCCGCCATGCGAGGGAAGACCGCCGAGTATATCGCGATTGCCGAGCGAATGGGGCATTCTGAGGACGTTTGTACCTACGTCAAGGCAGATGTGGGCATGTTGAAATCTGGCAATGTGGGCCCCACGGGCGAGCGCCTTCCACCGCCGAACCTCCTGCTGCTCTCGTATACGGGTTGTTTTACCTTCATGAAGTGGTTTGAGATTCTGCGGGAGGAATACAATTGCCCAGTGACGATGCTGCATGTGCCGTACCAGGGCGACGGGGTCATCACTCCCGCGATGCGTACGTACGTGGTCACGCAGATCAAAGAGAAGGTGATTCCAGCCCTCGAGAAGATTACCGGGAAATCCTACGACGAGGACAAACTCAAAGAACATTTGGCACGCTCGGCGCAGGCGGAGGACGACCTGGTGGCCGTCTTGGAGTCCGCCAAGCATCGGCCGTCACCGATCGACTCCTATTTCGGTGGCGTCTACTATATCGGACCCATTTTTACAGCCTTTCGCGGGAGCCGAGAAGCGGTCGCCTACTACAGGGAGCTGCGTCAGGAGGTCGAAGAGCGGGTGCGCCAGGGCCGAGGGGCACTGACGCCAGATGGGGAGATGAAGGAGGAAAAGTATCGTGTGGTTGTGGAGGGCCCCCCCAATTGGACCAGTTTTCGAGAGTTTTGGAAAATGTTCTCGGACGAAGGGGCGGTTGTGGTCGCTTCAAGCTACACGAAAGTGGGCGGTGTGTATGACGATGGGTTTCGCCACGACCCCGAGCGTCCGTTGGAGAGTTTGGCGGACTACTGCCTCGGCTGCTACACCAATCTCAACCTCCCCTCCCGGGTGAATATGCTCTGCCGCTATATTGAAGAATATGATGCCGACGGCCTATTGATTAACTCGGTGAAAAGCTGCAACTCTTTCAGCGCGGGACAGCTCATGATGCTGCGCGAAATAGAGAAGAGGACCGGCAAACCTGGTGGATTCGTGGAGAGTGATCTCGTTGACCCGCGGTATTTCTCGGGTGCGAATATCAAAAACCGTCTCGAATCCTACTTTCAGATGATCGAACAGAAGCGCGCGGGAGCCAGGGCATGAAAATCAACTATGCTGTCGGCGTTGACCTGGGGTCGACCACCACAAAGGCGGTGATCCTCGACGAAGGGAAGCGCCCCATTGGTCGCGGCATCACCAATAGTCGCAGTAATTACGACATTGCCTGCAAGGTGGCCATGGGGGAAGCCATGATCGACGCGCGCTTCACCCTGCTGAGCGCGAGCCTACGCGACGCAGGCATGCAGCCGGAGCGGCTGCGGCAGGTGATCGGGCGCCTAGGACGGGCGTTTCGCAAGCAACAATATCTGGCCCAGCTCGAGGTGTTGCAGCAAGAGCTGTGCCGTGCGGCGGGTGGGGAGGGCGCGGACGGAGGACACCAGTCGACCATTTTCGCGGTGGTGGACCAGATGCGCGACGAGGCCACGGCCTTGTATCGACCCGGAGCCACCCGGAAAAGCGACTTCTTCCGTGATCTTGCGGCGAGTTCCTACCACGAAACACTCGAGACCAAAATCCGCGCGAACCGACAAATCTTCGACGCACTGGTGGGCTACTTCGACAAGGCTATCTTACAGGTTGAGAACAGTTTTTCAGCTGTGGGACAGTTCTCTGTCTACGCAGCTGCGGCTTTGGATGACGCGCAACTGTCCGAGGATCGGGTGCGGCGCGCGGTCGCGGCTTCCGGTGCGGCGGAACTGCAGAAGATCGCAAGCGTGGGGACGGGGTACGGCCGAGCGCGTTTGCCTTTTGAAGAGGCGAGTATTCGCTCCGAGATTCTGTGCCACGGTTTGGGTGCCCACGCCTTGTTTCCGAAGACGCGCACAGTCTTGGATATCGGTGGCCAAGACACGAAGGGCATTCAGGTCGATGAGAAGGGCATTGTGACGTCGTTTCAGATGAACGATCGCTGTGCGGCGGGCTGTGGGCGCTATTTAGGATATATCGCAGACGAGATGAATATTGGGTTGCACCAACTGGGCCCGATGGCACGCAAGGCGACGCGCAGGGTCAAGATCAACTCGACCTGTACGGTTTTTGCGGGCGCGGAGCTGCGTGAGCGGATCTCGTTGGGGGAAAAGCGAGAGGACATATTGGGTGGATTGCACCGGGCCATCGTGCTGCGTGCGATGTCGATTTTGGCGCGCTCCGGAGGCGTACGCGACGAGTTCACATTCACCGGGGGGGTGGCAAATAACTCGGCGGCGGTTCACTCGCTGAGGCAGCTGATCAGGGAAAACTATGGAGAGCGTACGGTGAACATCTCGCCTGAGTCCATCTATATGGGTGCGTTGGGGGCGGCACTGTTCGCCCTGCGAAGCGTTCGGGACCCGGCGCCGGTCGTGGTCTCGACGGAGACGAGTGGGGAGGTGAGGGCATGAGCGGCGACGCGGAGCTGTACTGCGCCGGGATCGATGTCGGGTCATCGGCTATCAAAGTGGTGGTCACGGCGGATGGCGCTGGTCGGCCTCCTCGCGTGCTCGCTGGCCGGGCAGAGAAGATCCGTCGTCGAGAGCCGGCAGATGTGGTGAACGCTCTCTTCAAGGAAATGCTCGGCGAAGCCGCGGTGTCGCGAGACGATCTCGCCTACGTTGCGACCACTGGGGAGGGGGATAATGTGGACTTTCGTACCGGGCATTTTTACGGCATGACGACCCATGCTCGCGGAGGGCTGTTTCTCGATCCCGAGGCGCGGGCAGTGATCGATATCGGAGCGTTGCATACGCGGGCGGTGCTCATGGACGAGCGAGCAAAAGTCCTCGGGTACCGCATGTCGAGCCAGTGCGCGTCTGGGTCGGGGCAATTTCTCGAGAACATTGGGCGCTATCTTGGGGTGACCCTGGCGGAGCTTGGAACCTTGTCGACACAAGCGGATCGGCCCGAGAAATGTTCGTCCATATGCGCGGTCCTTGCCGAGACCGATGTGATCAACATGGTGTCCCGCGGCATCTCGGTCCCGAACATTCTCAAGGGGATCCATCAGTCGATGGCGGGTAGGTACATGAGGCTCATTGTATCCTCAGGGGCGCGTGGCAACGTGCTGGTTACAGGTGGTTTGGCGGCCGATGTGGGGATGGTCGCGGCGTTGCGGGAGTCCGCTGAGAAACAGAAGGTCAAGTTGGAGATCCGCAGCCATCCCCAGTCTGCGCTTGCGGGGGCCATTGGAGCCGCGCTATGGGGTGCATACCGCTCCCGAAAGCTGGGGAATCGCTCGTCGCTCACGCCTGGGTTGGGGGCAGCGTGACCCGGGCTTGCGGGGCGCGTGGTGATGCGTCGCTTGCCGGGAAGGTCGCCTTGGTCACCGGTGCTGCCGGGGGTATCGGCGCCGCGGTGGTGGGGATGCTGCTCGAGACCGGCGCGGAAGTGATCGGCACCGATCTTGTGATGCCGCGAGAGTGGTCAGGGAGCATGTGGGTAGATGCGGACCTGACCTGCATTGAGGCGGTGGAAGCACTGTGCGCGAGCATAGCTGCAAGAGGTCGTGGGCTTGATATCCTGGTGCACTGCGCAGGGATCACGCGAGACGGCATGCTGTGGAAACTTTCACCCGAGCGTTGGAGCGAGGTGATGGCGGTCAACCTAGATTCGGCCTTCTATCTGCTGCGTTTCGCTACGCCGCTGCTGCGCGCCTCGGCAGGGACTGTGGTGTTGTTATCGTCCATCAACGGCGAGCGCGGGAAACTTGGTCAGTCGAACTACGCGGCAAGCAAGGCTGGGTTGATCGCACTTGCGAAGACAGCAGCGCGGGAGCTCGGGCGGTTTGGGGTGCGGGTCAACAGTGTGTTGCCCGGGCTGGTCCAGACGCCCATGACCGAGTCGCTCCCGCCAGCGGTATTGCAAGCCTCGCTCGACGAGTCGCCCCTGGGACGCGTGGCGCAGCCGGGCGATGTGGCGAATCTGGTCTGGTTTCTGTGCTCGGATCTCAGTGGCCATATCACCGGACAATCGTTGCGCGTCGACGGCGGGCAGCTCATCGTTTGATTTGCCTCACGGGTTTGCCGAACGGTGCGGCCCACGGCTCGCCTAACGGTAGCTCTTCCGCAAGCGCGTCAACACGAGCAACGCGGAGGGCGCGACGAAGGGCGAGGGCAGGGCGTAGTTCTTTGTTTGCCCGGTGACCCCGGGAAATCCTGTGAAGTAACGGGTATTGAACTGACCCCAGCTCCTGCCCAAGAACAGGGGGATCGCGGGTAGATAGCGTACGAACGCGCGTTGGATGGCAACCGATGCCTTCGCCTGGGCTGCGTCGGGAGCAGCCGCGAGTGCCGACAAGGCGTTGGCGTAGGCATCACGTTGCTCCGGGTCGTCCTCGACGACCCACGCGAGATCGCCGGTGCCCATGGTGTGGCGCCGGTAGAACGGGTACGGGGTGGGCTCCAGTGGATTGGAGCGGATGGTGAGTTCGAAGCAGCGTTCCGCTAGCAGCGTCTCCCAAGCGCTAGGAGACGCTGCTTCAACAAGGCTGACGTGGATCCCCACAGCCTTGAGTTGCGGGATGATGCCGTGTTCAACCGCCAGTTTCCAGTCCGTGTATCCCGCGGGGATCGTCAACGTGTAGCGCAGTTCCTCGGTGTCGCGCCGGCGCACGCCGTCTGGGCCCCGTCGCCACTCCGCGTCTTCGAGGATCTCTCGCGCGTGCTGTGGATTGTGGTCGAACCACCCCGTGTCGAGAGGGGGGGTGGCGTCCGCTGCGGCGCGGAGGAAAAGTGCATGAAAATCCGGATGCAGGCCCGTCGGGTCGGCGGTCGTGGCTTCCGTGATCGCCTCGATGAGAGCGTTACGGTCGATGGCGAGGCTCATGGCCTTGCGTACGGTGACGTCGCGCAAGGAGGGACGGTCGACCATTCCCTGGCACGGATGGTCTCCTGCGGTCGCCCGGCGGGTCCTCTGATTCACGTAGAGCATGGTCGTGCCCTCCGAGTCCTCCGAGAGGGCGTGGTGTTCCGTCGGGTTCGGCTCGACGTAGACCGAGTCGACGTAGGCGAAGTAGTCGCCGGCCCAGTCGATGCCGTTCGCCCGAAGCGCGCAATTGGCGGTTAGATTGTCGGGAAGTGCCGGGAACCCCAGTGCTTCCACGGCCAGATCGTCATCTTCCGGGGCGCCCCAGTAGTTGGGGTTCCGGTTCACCTGGTAGTAGGTGGTGGGCTATTCGGTGGGCTCGACTTCGACATAGGGGCCGGTGGCCACCGTCGGCGTGTCGCAGCGCGTGAGCGCATCTTTTCCGTTGGCCTCGATGTGCTCCCACAGGTGCTTGGGGACGATCGGCTGGCTGACGATGTCGTGGAGGCACAGATGACAAGGTTCTTTGAACTGGAATTTGACAGCGTGCTCGCTATCCTTTCCTGCCGTTGCCTCGACGCTGTCCAAACGATCCCACACACCGGCCGTGTCCAGCTCGTTGCCGTGGCGCTGGAGCAGCCCGAAGGTGAACTGCACATCCGCGGGCGTCAGATTGGCCACACCGTCGGACCAACGTACGCCGTCCCTGAGATCGATCGTCATCGACGTGCCATCGGCTAAAATCTCAGGGCAGCCCGACGCGAGCCATGGGACGTAGGTGGCGTGGGGCTCATCACAGCGAGGGTGTACGTCATCCGCATCTGCGCGTGGGTTCCAGATCATGAGCGGCTCAAACATGGCGCGCAGCGTGGGCCAGCGCTGTTCCACGGAAAACGGATTGAAGCACGGCTCTGGAAACGCGTGGGCCTGTTCTTCGGCGATGGAGAGGATCGATCGATCTTTCCAAGGCGGGAAGTTGTCGGGTAGGCAGCTTTGCCGGTTGCACCCGCAGAGAAGCCATGCCATCGCGCCCGTCGTGGCGAGCGTGACCACGGCTCGGTACGCCGGCACTCGCGGGTGACCACGAAGCTGCGCTGTGATGGGCCGGTGTGGACAACGTACGCGGGTCATGTGTTGTGCCGCCTCGACGCGCCTAGGGAGCGGGTGTAGGTGCTGGTCGGACCCCCGCGCGGCGGTTGGGGCGATTGTGCCGGCGCGTTGCCTCTCGTTCGCTTTGGAGCTTGCGGTGGAGCTTGCGGTGGAGCGTGCGTCGGTCTTGTGCGAGTTGGCCATCGGGGAATTCCTTCGCGGCGCTCGACAACAGCGCGCGGGTGCGTTGGAGATCCCCACGCGAGAAAGCGATCTGTGCGTTTTCGAGCAAAGATATCTCCCGGGACGAGATGAGCGGCCTCGGTGCGTTGGCGCGGCGTCGCTTTCTTCGGGCGTTTTTTGTTTTGCCCCTGGGCTTCGTTGTGGTTGTGACTTCGGCCGTGGCGGTTGCTGTGCCTCCATCTCCGCTGCGTCGAGGGTCGAGGGTCGCCTGCTGGGGCCGGAGCAGGTCCGGGGGGCGATGCCCCCTCTCGGGATCGACCGGCGTACCCAAGCTGGATGCGGCTTTGCTGTCATGCGGTGGCGGCTTGTGGACGGCCGTCTCGGTGGCGGGGAGGGGCGCGTCCACCACGATAGCCTCGGCCCGCGCGACCGTGGAGGACGCCTCCAGATCGGTGCCAGCGACCAGCATGGGAACGCCGGCCGCGATCCCAGCCCCCACGAGGAAGCTCGCTGAGATGCGGCCTGCACCTTTCCACCGCGTGGCGCGGGTGGCGGCGTGGGCCATGGCAAGCAGCGGTGTCGGGTCCATGGCCGCGGTAGCCGCGAACGCGGGCATGGCGGTTGCGGTGCTGGCTGCGGTTGTGCGCGCGATGTCGGCCACCGGTCGCGGGCTCGAAGTGATCGCGGCACAGCCCAGTCCGATGGTGCCGAGTTCAGCGGCCTCTCGACTTGCCGCGAGCAGTGGCAAGAAGAGAGCCCACGATCGGTCCGTGTCCTCTTTGTTCGCGAGGACAGGCGTGTGGGCCAATTCACGGCGGACGCCGGCCATCGTGTTCGGCGCGACGCGTGCACTTTGTGCGTTCTCGCGCGCGTGCATCTCGCGCAGGCGCTTCCGTGCTGCACCGAGTCGAGCGGCGACGGTCGGACGTGGGATGCCAAGGTGGGCGGCGATCTCCTCCCCGGTGTGTCCTTCGTAGTCCGCCCACATGAATACCTCGCGTTGTTCTGGGGTGAGGATGGAGATGTAACGCTCCGCCATGCTCCGTTTGACAAGCGTCTCGGGGTCCGCGCCGGGCTGGGCGCGCCCGACATCCCCCAGGAACCTCTGGTACTTGTTCATCTTCTCGAAGTGTCGATAGCCGCCGACGCCGCTTTTGAGGTAGTTCCGCGCGACAAAGAACGTGATGCGTCCCAGCCAGGGTCGCACCTCGCGCTGCAACTGCGTCCCGGGGAGCTTGCGATACACCACCAGAAACACCTCCTGGACAACATCGTCGACGCCACCCATGCGGACACCGTACTTATGGCGCGCCAGGCTGGCGACGAAGTTGTGGTGGCGGTAATAGAGAGTCTTGATGAGCGCGTGATCAGCCACGGTCGTAGATGTCCACGGGGCGTGGACATGGTGACGCGATTCGTCAGAATTGTTGTCCTTCGGGCTCGGGTGCGGCCGGGATCGGGATGGTCGGCCCGCCTTTTGTGGTGTCGCCTGGATGACGACACGGGTAGCTTGGGTTTGCGTGGATGGATGCCGCACACCATGGGGCTTGTTCACGGACATTAGGGAGTGTGAGCCACTCCCGTTCCTGCGGGGGTGCATGGCCGGCCGCTCGGCTTGTCCATGGTCCGTTCGCCGATGCGCTCGCGGACGGGGACCGGTGCAACCGGTGCAACCGGTGCGGAAGCGCGGAGTTCGAGGAAAAATGGGACCATCAGACGACACCAAGGATGCGTTGGCGCGGCTCGAGCAGATCATGCGCGAGATACGGGATCCCATGACGTCGGTCGGCATGGCCGTGACTCTGTTGTCGGGGCCATTGTCCGAGTCGCTGCAAGGTGGACTGGAAGCGCCGGTAGGCCCGGTTCGTGAGACGTTTCGCATCTTGACAGACTCGACGGCGCAGCTGCACGATCTCGTGGTCGAGCTGTGCGCGGTTGCCCGCCGTGCGCAGGAGGCAGCGCGTGCCGTGCGTGCCTCTGGAATCCGGCCACTCGCAGATTCCGAGTGACCTTAGGGGTTCAGTACCGAAAGGATCGATCCCCTGACGAAGGCGTAGCCGTCTTCCGTCGACAAGTTGATCGACTCGGGACCTGCTTTGGGCAGGTAGGCCGCCAGGTTGCCCTCCCGGTCGTACACGTACATGTCGTCTTTCTTGCCTTCGTGCAGGCTCCAGACGTTGGCCTCGGCCGGCACACTCAGGTCTTGAAAGATGGGGATCGAGCATCGCTCGTAGAGTTTGTCCTGCGTATCTACCGCATCGTACTTGTTGACGATGACGAATTGCACGAGATGGCCTTCACTTTTCAGATCCAGTCGTAATTTCTCCAAGTTCCCAGCCTGGGATTGGCAGAAGCTTCACCACCCGGCAAGGAGTGCGACGAAGGTGACATCGCCTTTGAACGCGTCGAGGCCGTAGGTTTGTCCGACGCCGCAGCTGCGGGGCTGAACGTCGAGAAGCGACCACTGGGGCCAGGGCTCTCCGATGCAGGTGCCGGGGTGGTCTTTGCAGTCGTCGTCTTCTCCGTCTCCGTCGTCTTCTCCGTCGTCTTCTCCGTCTCCGCTGCTTTCTCCCGTTTCGGTGTCGATGGCAGGGTCACGTCGTTCGGTCCGGTCGTCGTGGTCTGCGTTGAACCAGAGTCCGGCGGGGACGCTCCTTCTCGCCGACGGATCGACGCCGATACAGCCTTCGTCATCGGGTGGGTCCACATCGGTCAGACCGTCGTCATCGTCATCGTCATCGTCGTCGTTATCGGCATCGTCATCCATTCCGGCGTCGGTCTGCGGCGTCGCGGCATCGTGAGGCGCGCATCCGGTGACGAGGGCGACGAGCAGGAGCGGCGGCGCAACTGCACCATACAATCGGGTGGCGACGTTCATAAGCCACCCGATGATAGGCAGTCGGGGGGTCTTGGCGCAAACGGTCGTTGCGCGCGCCGGCGATGGCGGCCGCACGCTGCACGCTGCACGCTGCACGCTGCACGCCGCACGATCCGGATCGATCCGGGCACGCGGTCTCTTGCCGTGGGGGGTGGTGACGACCGCGCCGGGCCGAGGTGGCGCCGCGCTTCGGTCGGGTTCGCCTACCGGGCCGGGCCGGGCCGGCCCGGGGCAGTAGGAGCGCTCGTTTCGTCACTCGGCGAGTGCCCGGCGGACCATCGCGTCCACGAGTTTGGCGTCGGCCTTGCCTCCGGTTTGCTTCATGATTTGGCCGATGAAGAAACCCAGCATGCGCTGGTTTCCGCTGCGAAATTTATCTGCTTGGAGGGAATTTTGGCGAACGGCCTCCGCGACCAGAATGCGGAGCCGGGCTTCGTCGCGGATAGGCGCCAGATCAAGGCGCTCGATGATCGCTGCGGGGCGTTCTCCTGTGCGGACCATCTCGCCGAGCACCTTCTTACCCGCGCTCCCAGAGATATCCCCCGCGTCCACCCGTGCCACCAGTTCACCGAATGCGGCGCCATCGAAGCGTAGCTGGTGAAGCTCGGTATCTTTGAGCTCACGCATGAGTTCGTTGACGATCCAGTTTGCCACGGTGTTGGCCTGGGCCCCGGGGCTGGTGAGGCGTGCGGCGTCGAAGAGGTCGGCGACCTTGGGGTGATGACCTAAGATCTCCGCGTTTGCCTGGGAGAGTCCGAGGTCGGCGACATAGCCCTGCGCGCGCTCTGTGAGCGCGAGCTTGCGTGCTGGGAGGCGGGGGAGCGTACCTGAGATACTGGACTGTTTTCGTTTGGGGCTGGGATCCTTCGTCGCGTCGGCACCGGCACGATCGTGCCGCGTGCTCACCTTTGCCCACGTGTCTTTGAGCGAGACCGTACGATTGAAGACCAGCAGTTCGCCGGTGGTCGTCACCGGGTCGCTGTAGAAGTAGCCTTGCCTTTCGAACTGAAAGTGGGCCCCCGCTTTGGTACCTGCCAAGCTAGGCTCGAGCTTCGCGTCGACTATCGTCTCGAGCGAATCTGTGTTGAGGTCGTCGAGAAGGTCGCGACCGTCGGTTCCGGGTCGCTCGCAGGCGAAAAGGCGATCGTAGAGCCGAACCTCCGCCGTGAGTGCATGCTCCGCCGAGACCCAGTGCAGGGTGCCTTTGATCTTGCGACCATCGGGGGTGTTGCCGCCGCGTGTCGCAGGGTCGTAGCTACAGTGAAGTTCGGCGATCTCGCCCGTGACGCGATCGTGGATCACCGCATCGCATTTGATCACGTACGCGTATCGTAGCCGCACCTCACGCCCGGGGGCGAGACGGAAGAATTTCTTGTGCGGGTGCGGTTGAAAATCGTCGCGTTCGATATACAGCACGCGCGTGAAGGGCACCTTCCGGGAACCCGTTTGCGGCACATCATGCGGCCAGTAGCTCGCGTCGAGTTGTTCGACTTCACCGGCAGGGAAGTTGGTGATCACGACTCTTAGTGGCCGCAACACCACCATCACCCGAGGCGCGCGGTGGTTGAGCTCATCTCGCACCACATGCTCGAGAAGCTTCAGGTCGACGATGCTGTTGTGTTTCGCCACGCCCACCCGTTCGCAGAACGTTCGAAGGGCTTGCGGGGTGTAACCGCGGCGGCGCAGCCCGGCAAGGGTGCACAAGCGCGGGTCGTCCCAGCCGTCGACTCGCCCCGACTCGACCAGCGGCAAGAGCTTGCGTTTACTGACCACCGTGTAGTTGAGTTCAAGCCGGGCGAACTCGGTCTGTTGCGGCGGGTCGCTCCAGCCCGTGTGGCGCAGGACCCAATCGTACAGTGGCCGATTGTTTTCGAACTCAAGGGTGCACAATGAATGCGTGACGCCTTCGATGGCGTCTTCGAGGGGGTGAGCGTAGTCGTACATCGGGTAGATGCACCATGCGTCCGCTGTGCGGTGGTGGGTCGCTTTGCGGACGCGATACAAGAGGGGGTCCCGCAACTTCATATTCGCCGCGGACATGTCGATCTTTGCGCGAAGGACCTGCTTTCCGTCTTCGAATTCCCCGTCGCGCATGCGTTGGAATAGATCGACGTTTTCCGCGACACTGCGGTCTCGATAGGGACTGGGCCGCCCCGGCGTGGAAATCGTGCCTCGATACGCGCGTATCTCTTGCTCGCTGAGGCTACATACGTAGGCGTGGCCGGCTTGGATGAGGGCCATAGCGAGCTGAAACATCTGTTCGAAGTAATCGGAAGCGAAGTAGAGGTGGTTCCCCCAATCGAAACCGAGCCACTTCACATCTCGCTGGATCGCATCGACGTACTCCGTATCTTCTTGCGCGGGGTTCGTGTCGTCGAAGCGTAGATGACAGCGCCCACCGGGGTGCTCGGCGGCCACCGAAAACCCCAAGGTGATGGCTTTCGCGTGCCCGATATGCAGGTAGCCGTTGGGTTCGGGGGGGAACCTCGTGACAACTTGTCCCCCGTGGCGCTTCGCGGCCACGTCTGCCGCCACCTTTTGGCGGATGAAATCGGTGCCCGAAATCGGGCCCGGACCGTCGCCGTTTTCGCCGCTCATGGCGGGCATCATACGTGCGGACCAGCGGCGCGGCCACGTGTTCGAGGCGGTCTGTGCTCAGGTCCGTCGGAGTGCATCTCCAACCAGCTGCAGTAGCTCGTGGCGCATGGGCGGGGGAATGGCGTGGCCGATCCCAGGGTAGACGTGGAGCTGGGCGGCGAAGCCTAGTCGTCGCAACTCGCTGATCGCAGCCTGAGTGGGCCCCAGCGCGACGGCGCGGTCGATGTCGCCGTGTAGGGCCACGATGGGTGGATAGTCGCGGGGATCGTCGAGATGCTCGGGCCAAAGCGGTGGCGGCAGCCAACCCCCGACCGGGAAGGCGGCGGAGAAGAGCTCGGGGTGGGAGGTCGCTAGCGCGAAGGTCACCATGCCACCTTGCGAAAAACCGGTGACAACGGGACGACCGCGGGTTGACCGCTGGGCCAGAAGATCGTGGACCGTCGCAGCGACGGCGTGCGCTGCACGGGTGATGCCACTCGCCAGCTGGGCGATCTGCGGATCCCGAGCGCGTTGCGCAAACCAGGAAAACCCGCCACCTTCGTACTCGTCGAGCGCGCGGGGGAAGATGAGCCTTGCGGGTAGATCAATGGCCCGCAGCAGGCTAGAGAAGGTCTCGGGTCGGTCGCCCAATCCGTGTAGTGCGACGAGCATGGGCAAGCGTGCGTCGATGTCGGCGCCGCCGGTCACCACTTCGTAGTAGTGCAGGCCAGCGGCCACGCCGGAGCGCGTTTTCTGTGGTCGACGCGCCGGCGCATCGACCCGCGACGTGGTGGGCGAGCCCGTAGCGAGCTTCCCCGCAGTGTTTGCCGCGGGAGGATCGGCCGCGGCGGGCGAGACGTGACCATCGGACGGCGGGCGACCGCAGCCCACCATCATGACGAAAGCGAAAACGCGGGTTGGGAGACGAAGCACGCGGGCACGATGGCATGAGGCGGCGGCTACGGTCTACTGTCCGGCTGTGTGAACGAGGTCGCGGGCGAGGCAACAGCTCGGGACCGGCGTCTCGATCTCTTCGTGTCACTTGCGTCGCGCCGCGGGTCCGCGCCGCCGTACCGCGGTGTTTCATTGCTAGGCAGCCGAACGCAGTAGCTGTGCCGGGGCTACCAAGTCGATGACGGGCTGGGTATGCGCCGAGGCGTCCATGATCACGATCAACGTTCCGCCCGGATCCACGGCGAAGGCGAGGACCTGCACAGCTCCGAATCGGAATGTGATCAGGCTGGCGGCGGCGTTGTGGAGCTTGGCGGCCGCGAACATGCGGGTGATCGTACGACCAACGTCACGGGCTGGGGCTGCAGCCAGCGCCCCAGCCGACTGTTCCACGCGGCCCGTGGCGTCGACGTTGAGGACCGCTCGCACGCCGTCGAGCGAGCCGATAGCCCCCGTGGACACGAGCGCGCCGGCATCTGCACTCATGTTGTCGCCACCTGTGGGTGGAGTTGCGGGTCGAGGATCGTCCGCTGTAGAGAACGAGGGTCGGCATCGGGGCCCAGTGCGAGCAACACATAGGCGTTGCCGAGCTGCAAGACCATAGCCTGCGCGCCGTGAGGCTCGCACGCGCAGATTGCCTCCGAGACGCCCAAACCCAGTGTTCTAGCGAGTCGGGCCGCACCTCGTACGTAGAAGCCAGCCACTGTCAAAAGGTGATCTGCACCGCGTAGATCGTTTGCCAGTACGTCTCCGGTGTTGGCGACCAACGCCGCTCCGGTCACGCCTTCGTATTGCCAGAACTGCTCGAGCATCATGCCGTATCCCTCGGCCTCGACCGTGCGCGGGGAAGAGGGGGAGGCGTCGGGCTGGGGCTCGTGCAGCGGCGGCGTGGGAGCCGGTATGCTCGAGTCTTCAAACTCTGTGAACAATTCGATCTTCCCCGAGTCTTCGCTCTGGAGTGCCGCCTTGCTCGTGGCGGGTCGCTGAACCGTGGCGGCTGTCCGACTCTCGTCGTCGACGCGCGCGGCCTCTAGCAACAGGCTCGTGCTCGATCGCATGATAGTGGGCGTGGGCATGTTGTCCACGGTTGTCTCAGTGAAGGTGCCTGCACCCACCCGAAGTAGTCGGAAGAAGGCGAGCTCGCCCTCGACTTCGCCGAATACGGCGTGGATGATGTCGCCGGTGTCGAACCAGATCCTGCATGAGCCTTGCGGCGTCACGACTTCGATCATGCGGTCGCGCCCGCCCAGAGCGACGAGTTGCACATAGTCGAGCAATTCGACGCGGATTCCACTGCCCACGATGCCGCGCCCGAATTCGGCTGGTTCGCGTGTCTCGGCGCTCGCGTCCATTGGCGGCGGACTCCCGAGCTAGTCGACGCGTTTGTAGGGGTTGCCTTCCATCGAGCCCCCTGCGCGCTTGCTCGTCGGATCGTTCGTTTTCTGCGCGGGAGCGGGTCGTCGCCCGCGGGCACGGCTGGGCGCTCTGCGTTTCTTCGAGCGCTTTCGTCCCGACTCGAGTGTCGGCTCACCGGGGACGACCACAGCGTCGCCCGGATTCGTAGCGGCCTGCGCTTCCGACGTTGCGTTGGTTGCGTTGGTTGCGTTGGTTGCGTTGGTCTCGTTCGTCTCGTTCGTCTCGTTCGCTTGTTTCGCTGCCCCCGCTTCCGTCGCTTCGACTGTGTGGGTCGCCCCTTGCTTCGGGAGTGCGGGGATGGGCTTCGCGGACGCCGGCTGGTCGTCGCTGGGACGGTCGGCTTGTCGCGGCGAAGATGGGGGGGACGCGGAGGCTTCGATCGGAGTTTTCAGTTTTGGGGTCGGCAGTTGTGCGGCCGGCTGCTCTGGCGTCTTCCAGTATGCTGACACCAGACCGAGTACGACGATCAGTGCGCCTAAGGCCAGGACAACAAAGAAGGCGGAACGATAGGTGGATTGGTTGCGATCGGGACCCGCTAGATCCGTCGCGCTCGCGCTTGTTGCCCAGGATCGGCTTGGAGGCGCGAGGTTCGGTGCCGCTGGAAGAGGCGCGGGGCCGGGTGCGGGCTGGGCATCATCGATGCACTTGGCGACCATACGCGCCATCGCCGGGGTGGAGATGGGGTGGGTCAGACACGGTAGGCCCTCCGCTGCGGCAGTGGGGTCGGGTCGTTCGGGGTCGACGATGAGGATCGTGGGCAGGGAAGATGAGCCGTTGGCCGGGCGTGCTCGCGTCATCGCTTCAGACAGTTGTGCCGCGTCGCCCGAGGCGTCGAAGAGGAGCGCTGCGATGCGGCCTTCACCCGCGGGTCCGTAGGTCTCCAGAACATCTTCGACCTCCACGGGCGAGCCCGCCACGAACACCTCGTAGCCGGCGAGACGCAAGCTTGCGCGGGCCAAGCGTCGGGTGTCGCCACTAGGATCGAAGTACAACACGCCGAGGCGGTCACCCCCAGGGGCGGGCTCCGAGTGATGGGTACCGTCAAGCGGCGGTGGTGAAAATGGCTGAGCGCTCAAAACGACCCCCTCAACTCCACGACCCCGCCGTGTTTGCTCGCCGACACGTTCACACTGGGTAGCGAAGCGGTGTCGGAGCGGCGCGACGATGCCGATCGCCAGTCCGTCATGAACGCGAGCCCGATCGATACTGCGGTCAGTCCCGAGGCGGCGCCGATCAGGATATTCGTACGTCGCTCCGCCATACGTCCCTCGTCATAGGCGAGTTTGGTGGGGTTGCGTTCGTACGCTTCATCCTGGGTCAGCACGTTGAGTCCCGACCACAGCGCGACCCCGCCTACCGCCAAGGCTGTCGATGCGCTGGCTGCGAACCACAGCCGAGAGATGCCTCCGGGGCGCGACCCGGAGACATCGTCCACGACCCCCACGTTGCGCGGCGCCACCACCTGGAGTGCGGGGCTCGGGTCGTGTGGCACGGCCTCAGCGACCGGCGCGGGCTCTCTTGGCGGGTCCGGGTCCACGGCGACTTGTGGCTGCGGTTGCGGCTGCTCGAAGCTCAAGCTCTCCCGCTCTCCCGCCTCCGACGCGATTGATCTTGTGACCGATCCTGCCTCGCCGAATTCCGCGGTGAGCGTATGTTCTCCACCGGAGATGTAGAACAGATGATGATTGTTCGGGCGATCGAATACGGAAGATCCGTCCACACCCACGAGACAGGGAGTGTCGCACTGTACATCCACTTGCACCAGGTTGGGACTCAGCTGCTTGAGGAGTTGGGTTGCCATGGCCACCGCCTCTTCATCGGTGGGGTAAAGCGCAAGTAGACGAGATGCGTGGGTCGCCGCGGCGCCGAGGTGTCCCGCATGTTCGCGGGCACGCGTGGCAGCACGTAGCGCCTCCGGGCTGGGTGCAAATGAGTGTGCCGCCTCGTACAAGTCGGCGGCGACGGCATGGTTGCCGTCCAACTCCGCGACCTGTGCCTTGGAGTAGGCGCTCGATGCAGCGGCGACATCGGCTGAATTAGGCCTAGCGCTCGCGCTTAGTGGGCTCAGTAGCGCAGCGATCGACGCGATCGCCACGAAACTCCGTTGCAGTGCATACACCTTCATCAGGTTCTCCTCGAACAAGTGCGGGTTCATTGTGTTTGACACTCGATCACCTCGAGCGCCGGAGAAAAATCGGGCCGTCGTGGCATTGCTGCGGGCGGCCCCGCGAAACTGCCGGATAGGTGTGGGGTCGGGCCTGTGTCGGATCTGTGTCCGATCGCGTGGTGGCCCCGCACCTTGTCGAGGTCGCATACGTAGATTTCATGTCGACCCCCGGGTTGCACCGGAGGGTGTGCGTCATCCACCCGATGCGGGGGGGGTGACCACCACTTCCAAAATGTAGGGGAACGGATCCATATCGACCCCTTTCGCAGGCGGTTTCATTTCGATGACGTAGCGTCCTGCGGGCAACGCTGTGCTAGCGAAGGATGACTCGTCCCACTCGGGACAGTGATTCGTTCCACCGTTTTCGGCTGGGATCTTGGCTTTGCCGAGTTCGGCAGTGCCGCTGGGGTCATCGAACTCGAGCACGATTTTGGGGGAACCCGCGGGACACTCGCTACCGTCTTCGCCGAGAAGTCGCGCACGGGCGAAGCCACCATCGGGAATGTCTAGGAAGTAGAAGTCGAGGTCGCAGCTGCCACCGATATGCCCTTTGAGTCGCACCGTCTCACCGATCGGCGCCACGAGAACGTTACCGCTCGCGTAGTAGTTGTTCGGTTCGACCTCGACCGGTACCAGACCACCTTTGTTGGTGATCTCCGCGTGGCACTCCTGGTCACAGCCGTCGAGTGCGTCTAGGTTTCCGTCGTCGCAGGTTTCTCCCGGGTCGACGACACGGTCACCGCACAGGGGAAAAGTCACAGTGATGGTCATCTCGGGATCGATCAGAGTCTGGTCGTAGGCCTTGGTATCAAAGCCGAAATAGAACAGACCTTGGGAGTCGGACGACCAGGCGAAATGCTCACCACCCCCGGCGGGGCACCGCTCCACGCGTTTGAGACAGGTCGTGGGGTCGCAGCTCCCCATTAGATACACACCCACATCGACGGGTGCCGCAGCCTCTCCTGCCACCGTTACGAGACTCGCGGCGAAGTGCACCAACTCGCCCGCTGCGAGCTCCACTCCGACCACCCCGTCGGGTCCGTCGAATCCGGTGAGTTTGCCGCAGTCCGCGATGTCATCGGCCAGGGTGTTGAGGGGCACGCGACTCGAAGTGCGGGGTACATCGCCCCTGATGATGCGGGTATCGGGATAGGGGCAGTGATCGACGCCCATCGTCCACGGTGCGTCGCCTGTCGAGCTCCCTTCATCTGTGCCGGCGTGGCCGTTCTGCGCGTTCTCGGCCGCCTCCTCGGCGTCGCGGTAGGCATCGTTGTCGAAAACTCGACACGCGGTGGCGGTGAGCATGACCATACTCACGATGGTGGGTAGGACCTGCGCGCGGGATCTGCGAATGAGCCGCTTGGGCACGCAACTGGGATCGGGCCGGGACCTCGTCATCATACAATTTGCTCCGGTAGCAGCAGTGGGTTCTCGCTCGCTCCTCGCTTCGGAAACGGTGTTCCTACGCTCGAGCGTACGCGACACGATCATAAGCCGGACGCCGGGCGACAGCACACGAAATCTAGCTCTCGTCGGGGCCCGACTTGGACCAGGTGGGTGCTCCAAACTGGCGCCCGGCGTCGACTCGGCGTCTCGCCGCGGGCCGGCGGCCCCGAACTGGTCTCCAGCTACCGGCACGCGGCGGGGACATCGCCCCCTCACTCGACGTGAGCGATGCCATGAGGCAGCCTGGGAAACAGCCTATGCAGCACCCACCTGCGATCCGATCTGGTGATCAGCTCCGTGTGATCGCGCCTTCTGGTCCCGTCGCGGCCGAACGTCTTTCGCGGGGCCTCGCGGTGCTCCGTCGTCGTTTCGCCGACGCGGAGATCGTCGTGGACCACCAGGTCTACGAACGCCACGGCTATCTCGCGGGCAGCGACGCGGTCCGCCTGGCCGCGTTCGAGAATGGGCTTCGGGAGCCGTGCACGCGCCTGATTTGGTGCGCCCGTGGGGGGTACGGAGCCACCCGGATCCTTGCGAGAGCCAACCCGCGGATCTTGGAACATGCGCCCAAACCCCTCGTGGGGTTTTCAGATGTCACCGCATTGCTGTGTTGGGCCTATGTTGCCGCTGGTGTCCCGGGGGTGCACGGGCCCGTGGTCAGCCAACTCGGATCCCTTCCGCCCGATGATCTCGAGCGTGTGGAGGCGTTGGTGCGAGGAGAGATTGCAGCACCACTGCAAGCCGATGAAGGTTCGGTACTCGTCGGCGGAACGGTCGAAGGGCCACTCATCGTGGGCAATCTCGAGGTCCTGCGCTCGCTCATCGGCACCCCCTACATGCCGTCGTTGGAGGGCTGTATCCTCGGTATTGAGGAGATAGGTGAGCGACCTTATCGCCTCGACCGCAGTCTCACCCAGCTGATGCATAGCGGCGCTTTGCGAGGCCTGCGCGGGGTTGTGGTCGGGCAACTCACGTCGTGCGAAGCGTCGTCGACCACGACGGGCGAAGACCCACTTCGCGCGCACGCCGTGGTGGAAGAGCGTTTGGGGCGATTGGGGATTCCCGTGGTTACAGGGTTCCCTTTTGGCCACGAAGAGGGACGCCATGCCGCACTGCCTTTCGGCGTGCGGGTGCGTCTTCATGCCGATGACGCTACGCTGGAGTGCCTCGAACCGGTGACGAGCCCGGAGGCCTAGCGGGCACCCACCCGCGCGGCGAGCCTCGTGGGCGCGTACGGTCGCGACTGTACGCGCGCGATCGGTGGCAGGGGGACGTCGCGCCCCCGACGCGTGAAACGCGTGATACCTCTGGTGCCATGCCTGGTGACTACCTCCTCGGTACTCAAGACGACGAGTTGCGGCGCTTGGGGTCTCAGCACCGGGTGTGGGCCGAAGCTGTGCATGCTTCGTGGAAGCGGGCGGGCTTTGGGACCGGCGATCGTATTGCGGATCTCGGTTGTGGTCCCGGTTTTTCGACGGTGGATCTCGGCCATCTCGTGGGCGCATCGGGTTGTGTGGTGGGGATCGATGGATCCGATCGCTTCTTGAAGATCCTTGGCCAACGTGCCGCTCTTGAGCAGCTCACGAACATTGAGACCGTATGCGGGGACGTGCAGGCCCTCGAACTGGAGGAGGCCTCGCTCGACGGTGCGTATGCTCGCTGGATTTTTTGTTTCCTGTCCGAGCCCAGGCGCACGCTCTGTGCCCTGGCGAAGGCGCTCAGGCCGGGGGCACGCCTCGTTGTGCTCGACTACTTTAACTATACAAGCATGACCTTTGCGCCACCGAGCGTAGCGATGGGGCACGTCCTGCGTGCCGTGAAAGACAGCTGGCGGGCGGGGGGCGGGAACTTGGACATACAAGCTGAGCTGCCGCGCTTGGGGCAAGAATGTGGTTTCGCATTGGAGTGGGTGCGTGCGATCGTCGAGGTGGCGCGGCCGGGCGAGCCCACATGGGAGTGGCCACGAACGTTCTTCGCCAACTATGTCCCGCGTCTGGTGGCCGAAGGCCGAATCTCCGACGGAATGGCCCAAACCTTTGCGGAGGACTGGCGCGAACGGGAGGGACGCGCTGACACGTTTCTGCAGCTCCCGCCGATGTACGAGATCGGCCTACGCCGCGTCGCCGATCAGGCGGCGCGTTGAGCCGGAAGCTGTCCGCGAAACACGTCGAGTGCGGTCTGAGCCTCGACGGCTTCTTCGCGATACTCGTCTCGTTCGGCGGTGGCGGCCGAGAGTGCTGTCTTGAGGCGGCGGAGCTCCTTCTTGGTGCGCCACAGCTCTCGCTGAGCCAGTGTCGTCTCGGCTGTCGCGTTTCCCATGGTTGGGGAGGCATACGTTTCGCCGGTGTTGTGGCCCGGCGGCCTGGGTCGTGTGCCCGGTTGATGTGCGAAAAGCTGGCCGATGGCGAACCCACCGGCGACCAATGCGACCGCGCCCATTGCCAGAACTCCGTTGACGATTGTGAAGGTTTCCACCATGGAAAGTCGACTCATTTCCCACGCCGCAGCGTAGCTTGTACCGTCGAATTAACTTGGGGACGCCGAACTTCAACGTGCCCGTCTCATATTCGGCCGCCTGACGGCCAGGGGCGGCGATGCGACAGTGTCGGTCGTAGCCGCAGTTACAATCCCGACAGCCGAGCCGACGAGCCGACGATTGTCTTTGGGTGAGCCTCCTCCGTTTAGTGTAGCTTGAGTGGCAGTGCGACGTTGAGCGTGGAGCCAGGCACGTTGGGGAGGCCGAGGGCCTGGCAGGCCAGATTTGCCGCTTCGCCGTTGCGGATCGGTGGCAACGTGTCGGCTTGATCGGGGTTTTGGGTGCCAGGATCGCGGCGTACGCCACTGTTGAGCGTGTAGAGGTCTGCCCCCGGGCGGACACCGCTTCCCCAGACGTAAATGGGCACCGCATAGTTTTCGAGTTGGGTCGTGTTTTCGTGACCGAATCCGAAGCCACCATGATCCGCCGTCAGCACCAGGAGGGTACGGCCGCGCAGCACTGTCGTGGTTTCGACGAGCTCGAGTATGCGGCCGATGGCGGCGTCGGTTTCGATCATCGCATCCGCGTAGTTCGAGCCCGCCTCGACCGCCCAGCCCGAGACGTGTCCAGCGTTGTCCGGTGTGGCCACGTGGATGAACGTGTATTCGTACGGTGTCCTGCGCAGGTCTTGTACGACACCGGAGATCAGCGTATCGAGGTTGAAATCGATGAAAATACGGTCGATCTTGGCCCGACCATTATTTGCTCCAGTGAGGTCCTCTGCTCCATGCTGACCGTTGTAGCTCAGATGCAAGACCTTCATCTTGGTTTTACCGCCAAAAAACGCTGTTCTCCGGCCCGCGTCGTGCACCACGTCGAAGACGCTGGCCACGTACGACCCCTTATTCGAGTGAAGGGTCGTGCCGTCGATGCTGTAGTTCATGTAGTATCCGTGACCGTTGGGGCCCGCGATCATGCGGCCGGTAAGCTCGCAGGTGTGGTTCGGTACGGTGACGGTTTGGGTGAGGGCTGTGCGGGCGTTGTCGGTGAATGCCCCCTCGTCGCGCAGGCGATGCAGTGCCGGGAGAAGGGCGGGGCCGAGGAGGGGGACGATGTCGGGCCTCATGCCGTCGACGCTGATGTGGATCACGAACTCAAACGGCTGCGCGTCGTCTGGTGGGTCGGAGGGGACGGGAGAGAGCACCAACACCTCCGATGTGTCCGTCGCCTGCCCGTCGCCGACGGTGAGCCGAAACAGATAGTGCCCGGGCTCGGATAGGGTGAGGGTCGTAAATGCCGCGTTTTGATCCGAGAGTACCGCGGGTGCAGGGCCGCGGATCAACGACCAGTGGAATGTCAGCGGGTCGCCATCGACATCGAAGGAGTCGGATCCGCGTAGGGTCGCTTTGCCCTGGTGGGCGACGAGGGCCAGCCCGGCATCGGCTTGCGGGGGATGGTTTGTGCCGTCCGAGGAGCTCTCGCCGGGGAAGGTTGTGTCGCCCGGTTCGATCGTCACGCTGTCGTCGCTGTCGGTAGCGTCGGTAGCGTCGGTCGCGTCGTCGTCGGACGGGTCCGGCGTATCGTCTGGGTTGTCTTCCTCGTCGGTGGGGTCGTCGGCTGGGGAGGGTGTGTCGTTCTCGTCCATGTCGTCGTCTGCGGCCCCACTTGTTGCCCCAACTTTGGCGCCGTGGACGGCCGCGACGGAGGGGTCGTGATCGATCTCGGAATCTGCACCCACGACGCAAGCGAATGGTGCCGCGGCGGCCCAACCCAAAGCTGGCCACAAAGGCGAGGGGAGGAGGATGCGGGGAAACCACGCGCGTTGCATTGAACGAGTCATGCGAGGCCCAAAGATAGCGCGGGCGATGCCTTGTACGCCACGTCGCCCGGTTGGGGTCGCGCGGCAATCGGCTGCTTTTACGCCTCCCGCGGCCACAACAGTCGGCATTTTGGCTCGTTGGGCCGAGCACACGCGTGATATGCGCAATGCGGTGGTCCTGCTTCGCGTTGTCTCCGACCGGTCGCGTTCGTGATAGCGTCGTCCCACAGAGGACCGGTATGCTACGCACGTTCGTACGTCTTTCCAGCCTTGTACTCTCCGTTTCGCTCGCGGGCTGCGGGGGCGGTGAAGGCAGCAAGTCCACCGCGGAAGCGATGGCCAAACTCGACATGGCGGCCCAGGCCGACAAGCGACGGAAGTCGGCGGCAAAGATCGCGCCCAAGCCGAAGAAGGCGGGCCTGGCTCCGGGCGAGGTCGCGTTGCCCTGGGCGAGGGAGGCCATCGGGGGTGTGCTCAAGAGAGGGACGGTCCTCGAGTACGCTCAAGCGGGGCTCAACGCCAAGGGTAAGAAGGTCAAAGATACTTATCGTTGCCAGGTCAAGAAAGCGGACGACAAAGGGGCTGGGGTTGTTTGCGTCCAGGTGGAGCACCCCAGCAAGGACTTGGGCGCCGGGCAGGTGGCGACGCTGGCCTGGTCGCGGCTCAGCCCTTTTTTCGGCGTGGAACGTCCCCAACACGAACTGAGCCGGCGCGAATTGGTGAAGGTGCCGGCGGGCGAATTCGATTGTGTGGTGGCGGAGCTCAAAGGCTTCATGGGGAACCACAAAACGGTGTGGATGGTCATCGACAAGCCGGGCGTGTACGCCAAGGTGATCGACCATGGCAACGCGAATATGGAGAAGGACAAAACCGAGATGACCTACGAGCTCGCGGCCATCGATCCGAGTGCGGGCGGGGGGTAGACCCGCGGGGGGACGCGCTTGACAGCACAGGGAGTGGGGTGGCACGACCGAACCGGTGCTTGCGCCGGGTGTCACACATGGTCTGATCTTAATGCGTCACGGTGAGCCTGTTGCGGCGGCGCGTGGGCGTGTCGTCGGCAAACTGGACGTGGGCTTGTCCGACGCTGGGCGAGCGCAGGTGAAGCGGGCCACGGCATCGCTACGGGGTCGGGGTATCACGTCGGTGTACAGTAGCCCCCGACGTCGCGCGCACGAGAGCGCAGCGCTTGTCGCCGAGGCCATCGGCACCCCGTTGTCTTGCGACGTACGACTCGCCGAGATCGATTTCGGCGAGCTCGAAGGGAAGACCTACGATGACGTTCGCCGAGCCCATCCCGAGCTCTACGCGCGATGGATGCAGCATCCGACGACGGTGCGTTTTCCAGGTGGCGAGGGGTATGCGCAGCTCCGTGCGCGCGTGCTCACGTGCATCTCGCGTTTGCGGCAGCAGCATGTCGGCGAAACGATCCTGGTGGTCGCCCACGGCGGCGTGATCCGATGCGTGCTCGCGGCGGTGCTTGGCCTACCGTCGGAGCATATTTTCCGCCTCGATCAGAGCTATGGGGGTATCAGCCGTGTGGACTACTATGACGAGGACACTCCCGTGGTGCGGCTGATGAACCGTGCTCCGGTGTAAGTCGCAGGGCGTGCGGGCGATGTCCGCGCCAGAAAATGAGCCCGGCCAAACCTCTTCGGGCACCTCGGTATCTAAGCTGCCTGGACCTGCCGGGTCGTTTCCCTTCTTCCGTGTTCTCCCAGGTGCGCATGCGCGTCCTCGCTCCGCCTTCTCGCTCTCCCCGTTTGTTTGTTGGGGCGGTGCTGTGTCCTGCCTCTCGGCACCGCTCGGTTGGCCGGTTGCGCTCCCTCCTCCTTGCCCTCGTGGTGCTGGTGGCGATGCTGTGCGCGGCGGGTCCTGTTGTTGCCGCGGAAAAATCGCTCCGGGCCCAACGTCGCTCCGCTCTCATCACCATCGACGGTCGTCTCGATGAGCCCGATTGGGCCCGGGCCCCCCGTGGCGGCGGATTTTGGCAGCACGAGCCCCACGAGGGCAGGCCTCCCAAATTCAAGACGCAGGTGCGCGTGTTGTTCGACGATGAGGCGATCTATGTCGGCGTGCGGGCCTTCGACCCGCAGCCGCACCGAATCCGTGGGGTGCTCACCCGGCGTGACGAGGATTCCACATCCGACTGGGTGTTGGTGGGCATCGATTCCTACCACGATCGTCGTACGGCGTTTGTATTCGCGCTGAACGCTGCGGGCGTGCAGCGTGACTTGCTGCTTTTCGACGATACTTCGGATGATGACAGCTGGAATGCGGTGTGGACGGGCGAGGCCACCATCGACGCGCAGGGGTGGGTGGCCGAGTTTCGCATTCCGCTGAGTCAGTTGCGTTTCGCCTCCAAAGCCGAACAAAAGTGGGGCTTTCAAGTTCTGCGCAAGGTGCAGCGGACGGCCGAGGAGAGCGTGTGGAGCCGCCTACCCAAGTCCAAGCCGCGCTTTGTCAGTCTGTTCGGCGAGCTGCACGGTGTGCAGATCACCGAACAGCAAAAGCGTCGCGTTGAGGTACTCCCCTACATTGTCGGCGGCGCACATATCCCCGCTGCCGAGCCCGACGACCCCTTTGGCGATGTTGCCGAGCCGATCTATCGGACCGGTCTCGATTTTAAGTATGGTCTGACAAGCAATCTCACACTGTCGGGGACCGTCAACCCGGACTTTGGCCAGGTAGAGGCGGATCCTTCGCAGATCAATCTGAGTGCGCAGGAGGTATTCTTCGAGGAAAAGCGTTCGTTTTTCCTCGAAGGCGGCGACATTATCCGCTTTGGGTTGGGCCAAGGCGACGGCGGCGGGTCACGTGAGACCCTGTTCTATTCCCGTCGGATCGGCGCGTCGCCCCACGGGTCGGGTTCGGAACATGGGGACGACTACCGGCAAGACCAAAATACGACCATCATCGGTGCCGCGAAGCTGACTGGGAAGACGGCGGGGAGGTGGTCTTTGGGATTCATGAACGCGATGACGAGCGAGGAGACGGCCGAGGTCCGCTACCCCAGCGGTTCTCGCCGTCACGTGATCATCGAGCCACTGACCAACTATGCCATCGCTCGGATTAAAAAAGATGTCAACGAGGGACGTACCACGTTCGGAGTCGGGGCGACGAGTGTCAACCGTCGTCTTGAGGGTACGAGCATGGATGACTTGCATACCAGCGCCTACGCCGGCGGGATCGAATTCGGCCATCGTTTCGCGGAAGATATGTGGAGCGTCAACGGGCGGATGGCTGCGAGTCACGTTCGAGGCTCGAAGGAGGCGATTTCACGCACGCAGCGGTCCAGCCAACGGTACTTTCAGCGCCCCGACGCCGACCACGTGGAGTATGACCCGGAGCGTACGAGCCTCAGTGGCATCGGAGGGTTGGGCAGCATCGGTCGTATGGGCGGGGACCACTGGCGCGCCGCGGTGGGCGGAGATACGCGATCTCCGGGATTCGAGGTCAACGATGTGGGTTTCCAGCGGGAGGCGGACTATTTTGTCGGCTGGTTGTGGACCCAGTATCGAGACGAGGAGCCTGGGCGATTCGTCAAGGACTACCAGCTGAATTTCAATGCCTGGACGGGCAACAGTTGGGAGCCCGAAAATACCTCAAACGGCGGGAGCGTCAACGTCGATACCACGCTCAACAGCTATTGGAGCGGTGGTGTGGGCTACAACGTGAACCTCGGGCGCGTGAACAAGCATCTACTTCGCGGCGGGCCTTCGGTCCGAGGACACAACGGTCACAACTGGTGGCTCAATATACAGAGCGATCGCCGGCGAAAGGTCTTCGGGGGCTTGTTTGCAGGCTATCGGACGCAGCCTGAGGTGGGATCCGCTGGGGTGGATGCGGGGCTCCAACTCGTTGTGCAGGCGCGGAGTAACCTGGAACTCTCGTTGGGTCCAAATTTCGGCAAGAGAGTCGACAATCAGCAGTTTGTGACCGAAGCATTGGACACGGACGGTGCGCCGCACTACGTGCTTGCGCAAATCGAGCAGACGACCCTCGCGCTGACACTGCGTCTGGATTACACCATCTTTCGTGACCTCAGTGTGCAGGTCTACGCTCAGCCCTTTGTGAGCGTTGGGGGCTACGATGACTATAAGGAGTCCGACGACGTGATGGCAGAGGCGTACGGGGATCGTTTTCACATGTTTGGCGAGGACGAAGTCGAGTTTTCGGAAGGCACCTATACCGTGACACGGTCCGACGGTAGCGGATCATTTAGCTATGGCGGGGGGGACTTCAACTTCCGGGAGCTGCGATCGAACGTGGTCTTGCGCTGGGAGTACAATCCGGGGTCGACGCTGGCGTTCATCTGGAGTCAGGGCCGCAGCAGCGCTGGCGAGGCTGGCCGGATGGATCTTGGCAACGATTTGGAGAAATTGCTCGACAGTGAGGGCGAACACGTGATCTTGCTGAAGTTGAGCCACTGGTTTGGCAGCTAGTGCCCGCCTCGGCGTTGTCGCTCACTCCTCCACCCATCCTCGGATCGACACGACGCAGCCCGTGACCGTCCCCGTTTTGATATCGTACTCGGCAGCGACGATCAGTCGCCGGAATACGATATCGTGGTGTGAGGGTAGAGGAAACCCGTCGCGCGTCGGTTGGCCAAACCGTATGCTCTGTCCGCTGGCGGATCTGCTTTGCGGACTCATGGATATTTGCTCGATCCAGTTCGCAGGCAGCGAGTAGTCTCGCATCTCCTTCGCCGACCATCTTGAGATGGCGCGCAGTCGCTCCGGCGTCACCTGTGCGGCGAGTGCTGGCCGAAGCCGTTTCCATTCGCTGCGGAAGGCGGCAATGTCGGCTGGATCGAGACGCGCAGCGGGGTTTGTGCCGGTGCCGGTGCCGGTATCGGCATAGGCTGCTGGCATCGGTTTCATCTCGGCGATGAACTGAATGCGGAGCGGTTCGCGCGTGGCGTGATGCTCGGGCGGTGGCTGTTCGGACGGTCGTTGTTCGGGCGGTCGCTGCCCCGGCGCCACCCCGGGTTGCGATGTGGCGGTCGCGCGAGCCGGGGCGCGTGGTGGCGCTGTCGGTCGCAGCGGCGGCGGAGCGTCGCAGGCCATGCCGCCGATCAGTAGGAGAGGGGCGAGTCGAGGGAGAGCCGATGCGTGGCGATGCATGGGGGGAGCCCGTGTTGTGGGTGGCTACCCGGAGATCGTAGCAGGACGCGACTTCGCTACCGAGGGGATGTGATGTGATTTCCCCCCGCCCCCGCTAGCGGACGATACGGCGGCTGCGCGCCTGCCCGGCCTGCCGGCGTGGCTTCGAATCCCATCATCGACACTCCCGGGCGCACGCCTTTCCTCTCCGCTGCTGCGGCGACGGCAAGGCGGTACTGCCGTCTCTTCGCCCGTGCCTCCCTCACCGCCACCTGGCACCCGCCCCGTCCCCTGCGTCGCTCCCGCAGTCTCTGCGCGTCGAGCCGCCTGCTGTCGGTCCGCCAAC
This sequence comes from Nannocystaceae bacterium, assembly GCA_036479215.1. Taxonomy (GTDB): domain Bacteria; phylum Myxococcota_A; class Polyangia; order Nannocystales; family Nannocystaceae; genus FL481. The sequence goes on from JAZGFE010000239.1 coordinate 45,651, forward strand.
TATCTGGCTACGACTGGCGACAAGCCGAAAAGGAAGCACCTTGGCGACGGTTCACGTCAAAGAGCCCGTCGATCAAGCATCCGGAGCCCGACCCCAAGCGCCGTCCCGGGCTGCTAGGCGGCGTCTCGTAGGATCGCGCGGACGCGTCTTGTTACGTGTATCGGTGCATTTTCGGCAGGACTGGGCGCGTCGTCATGGCGGTTTGTGAATTCGGATGCGAACGTCGACGTTTCGGAGGACCCACAAGTGCGTTGTCCGGCGGCGAGGTGCACAGAAATCTGGGTCGTGACACGAGGGTCGGGGTCCTCGCGTGCGGCGAGATCCTGGGCGATCTGGGTGGCGAGTACGCACGCTGTTTTGCACGCCGCGAGCGCTCCCCCAGCCTCGTTGAGGGCCCGCAGGCCCACGATCGAGGTGCTCGAGAAGGAAGGAAGCAAAAAGCCTGCGGCCCGCAAGGCGTCGTCACCCATCTCCTGGATCGTCATGAGGTCCTCCGCCAGCGCGTTGTCTCGACCCTCGTCTCGGTTCGCTTCTTCGTCACGATTCTCGCGGAGATTCGTCTCTCCATGTTTCGCCTCGCTCCCCTCGGGTACGTGCTCCGACACGGATATGTCGAGGTGCACGGCCACGAAATCCTGTTGGGGGTTCGAGAGGTGAAGGGGCGCGTCCGACCCGGCGCCGACTTCATGCAAAGCGGCGAGGAGGAGAGCGGGGGAGGCGTATCGGTCGCCAGGGTGTTTGGCCATGGCTTTGCGCACCACGTCGTCATACCCCGATGCGACGGGTACGCTCTGGCTCGGTCGAGGTGGCGGCGCCTCAAGGTGCATGCGAAACAGTTCCGGGTCCCCGTCGCCGTAAAACGGAAACGATCCCGTGAGCATTTGGTACACGAGCACGCCGAGAGCGTAGATGTCCGCGGACGGTGTGACCGGATCGCCCCGAATCTGCTCGGGAGACATGGCCACGGGGGTACCCAGCAGTATCCCCGCGCCGCTTCGGCCCGGCTCCATCGACTCTGGTTCGAGGAGCTTGGCGACGCCGAAGTCGAGGAGCTTGACTTGGATACGGGTCTCGTAACGAGCGACCATGATGTTTCTAGACTTCAGATCGCGATGCACTACGCCCACGCCGTGGGCCGCTCCGACGGCAGCGCACACCGGACCGAGGATGTGCTCCACGTCGCCAGGTACGATCCTTCCCTGTTGCTGGATGATGGCGCACAAGTCCCGACCTTCGGCCAGCTCCATCGCGTAGTAGGGCCTGCGATCGGCCAGCTCGCCGAAATCGAAGATATCGATGATGCTGGGGTGCCGGATCAGGTTCACGGCCTTGACCTCGCGTTCGAACCGGAGCGAGAAGCGGCGGTCGAAGGCGAGTTCGCGCCGAAGAACTTTGATCGCTGCCAGGCTGCCGTATTGCGCGTGCTCGGCCGAGTACACCGTGCCGCATCCACCCGATCCAAGCGTGCCGGTGATCAGGTAGTCGCCGGCGCGTTCGGGCGGTGGACTCGGCCCTGCGGGACAGGCAGCAATGGCTGTCGCGCCTCCTGTGCTACCTGTGTCTGAACTGTGTCCCAGCTTCACTTCCATTCGCTGCGTTAACGATTCGCGTAGGACGCCCGCGCGGCAATGGTCGTGGGGGCGGCGCGTCCCACAGAGGGCTGTTTTCTCAAACGGATGGGACGCAGTTTCGGCATGTGGCCCAGCACGGGTCCCCCGGAACCACGCCCGTTGTCCCGTACAGAATGGGCGCGGGGTATGCACCGCGTGGTTTGGATCAGGCCCGGGTCGATCTGCGGATCCATAGCCACAGCTGCGTCGAACACGCTGGGTTGACGGGCGTCCGGCCCCGGGTTCACGCTCTCGCGGTGATCGCCACCCTTGCCCGTAGGCTCGCCGTCCGTTCCCTCCAGTCTGCGATCAACCGCGGCGAGCGATCGGAGCGCCTTCCGGCACGGAAAGCGGCCAAGATGCTCGACCGGCTTCGCCAGGCCACGGGCCTCACCAACGTTGACCCACGCAGCGAGGCACCCCAGTGGCCGTCGAGGATTGCCGAGGTCCCCATGTGGCAGTCGGATAAGCGACGACTGCACAAGCACCAGCTCGAACAGGGGATCATCGAGACCTCATCGGGCACGGAGAGTGTAGCGAACGCTCCAGCTGCTGCAGCCTCAAGTGCGGCGTCTGCCGCTGGCGACACGGGTGTGAAGATCTACTTCAAGCGTGGCTGCCCCTATACCCGGGCGGCGATGGAGCTGCTCAAGCAGCGAGACATCGATTTCACCGAGGTGGACGTCACGTCGGACGAGCCCACACGCGCGTGGTTGAAGCTTCGGACCAAACGTTCGACGACCCCCCAATTGTTCATCAACGGCGAGTCGGTGGGCGGCTACGATGAACTGTGCGAGCTCGACAGCTCGGGTGCGCTCCGCCAGCTGCTGGGTCTGATCAGCGAGCCCCAAGTCGAAGATGCTGCGCTACCGCGACTAACGAAACCACGTGTCGACGGCGGGGTTTCGCTGAGGGTCTTGCGCCCCGAGGTTTCTCCTTTTGAAGCCGAATCGGTCCTGCCGTTGGATCGTGACGCCATTGTGCCGCAGGTGGAGGTGCAACATCTCGAGGGTAGCGAGTTGGTAGACGCCATTGCGGCGGTTCTCGACGATTGTCGCCCCATGGTGCAAGCCGATGGAGGAGACATCGTGCTGTTGGACGTGACCGCAACGACGGTCACCGTCGAGCTCACCGGCAACTGCGTCGGCTGCCCCAGCGCGAACGCGACGCTTAAACAGGGGATTGAGCGGCGGATTCGAGCGAAAGTACCGCAGATTCAAGAGCTCCGGTCGCCTCAGCTCCTCGGTGGTGACTAAGCCTCGTCACGCGTGCGAAGCGACACCGCTTCTCGAGCGTGTGGTGGGAGTCGTGGAGCGCGTCACGTTCCACAGTGAGGCGACCGGTTGGTCGGTGCTCAAGGTGGCGCCGTTCGACAAACCTGGGGCTCGGGTCACGGTGACGGTACACCAGGTGGCGGTCTTCGCTGGAGCCACGATGGAGTTTGTGGGGGCGTGGGGCATGCACCCGAAATATGGCGAGCAGTTTCGTTGCGAACGCGCGGTCGAGCGCAAGCCGGCCACTGCGGCCGGGCTCGAGCGTTATCTGGGGTCGGGACTCATCCGGGGCGTGGGCCCGAAAACCGCCCGCAAGATCGTCGCTCATTTCGGCGACCAGACCCTTGACGTCTTTGAGTCGAAAATTGACCGTCTCACAGAAGTGCAGGGTATCGCGGGACGCAAACTGCGGGCGATCGCGGGGTCATGGAGAGAGCACCGGGCGATCCGTGACGTGATGATCTTCCTCCAACGACATGGGATCAGCACCCTTTTCGCCGTTCGGATCTACAAGCGGTATGCTGAGCGTGCTATCGCGCAGGTGGAGGCCGATCCTTATCGTTTATCGCGGGATATCTACGGGATAGGCTTCTTTAGCGCGGACCGGATCGCCTCGGCTCTCGGTTTCGCAGCGGATGGCCGTCCTCGCGTCGAAGCAGGAATCCGTCATGTGCTGGCGGCGAGTCGGGATTTCGGCGACTGCTACCTGCTCGCGGAACAGGTTCGTTCGCGTACCGTGGAGTTGCTCGCATGCGACGATACCGATCGGCTCGGAGCGTTCGTCGATGAGCTGGTCTGTGAGCTTGCTCGAAGGGGGGAGGTGAAGGTCCGGGAGTGGACGAAGGTCACGGGTGAAGCGAGTGACTCGGGCAAAGCGAGCGAACCGAGTGCATCGCCGGTGACAGCCTACTACTCACGCACGCTATATCTTCACGAGCAAGGTGTGGCCGAGCAGTTGGCTCGGCGAGCGGGCGGGAGCGTGAGGGTGGATCCGGGCCGCGTGGACCGGTGGCTGACGGCCTACGCGTCGCGGGCAAAGATCGTACTGAGCAACGAGCAGTGCGACGCGATACGAGGCATGGTGAGCCAGCGTTTCGCCATCCTCACGGGCGGTCCGGGTTGTGGCAAGACGACGACCTTGCGCGCCCTAGTGATGCTACTAGGCGCCATGGGTCACCGTCTGGTCCTCGCGGCGCCCACGGGTCGGGCGGCTCAACGCATGTCGCAGGTGATCGGGGTCGAGGCGAGGACACTGCACCGGGTGCTGGAATGGGACCCGACGCGTGATGGCTTCAAGCGAGATGAACACAACCCTGTGCAAGCGGATGTCATCGTGGTGGATGAGGCCTCGATGCTCGATGTGAGCATCGCGTTTTTCCTGTTTCAAGCGGCCCGACCCGAGGCACAGGTACTGTTCATCGGCGACCCCGATCAGCTCCCCGCAGTGGGACCTGGAAACGTGCTCGCGGATCTCCTCGCGGTGCCGAGGGTGCCTCGGTTCACGCTGACGGAGGTCTTTCGCCAAGCCAGCAGTTCACAGATCGTGAGCTACGCTCATGGCATGCGAAGGGGAGAGGTGCCCG
>JAZGFE010000240.1:0-32759 GCA_036479215.1 Nannocystaceae bacterium
ACCGGTCGCGTCGAAGAACACCGCCAGCGGTGCGATACCCGACACACGATTGGTCTCCACATCCACCGAGATTTCGTCGCTTGAGAACGCGCTATCCAACGACGTATCGGCCACGGTACCGGATCCTTCGCAACCCGGTATGTCGATGGATCCGACCCCACCACTGTCATCCGGGTCGCTGCTCTCGTCCGGATCGTTGCTGTCTGCCGGGTCATCCGGGTCGTTGCTGTCCGCCGGGTCATCCGGATCATCCGGATCATCCGGATCATCCGGATCATCCGGGTCATCCGGATCGTCGCTGTCCGCCGGGTCATCCGGATCGTCATTGTCATCCGAGTGGTCACTGTCGCCTGGGTCATCACTGTCGCCCGGGTCGTCACTGTCGCCCGGGTCATCACTGTCGCCCGTAGCAGCGACGCCGTCGGAGAGGTTGGAACCGACAGCTGCCGCGTCGTCCGTCGCACAACCGGACACGGCAGTGATCAAGATCAGAGAAATGGGGGAAGCCCAGTCACGAAGTCGGTTCATAGGGAATCTCGGTCGGCCAGCGAACATCTGGTCGTCAGCGTCGGACAGACGCTGCGTCTCCAACTGTATAGCCCAGTCACAGGAAGCGGCACGAGGTAATATGAGCGGGCCATGCTTGCCCCAAAACCGCAAGCTCACGATACTGGAACCTCTCACGTTTGGACACACGTACCACCGCACCGGCCAAGCCCATCGTGCGCGAGGAGAGCCCAGCGCCCGGTCGACCACTCTCGTCTCGTCCTCCGCCGGGTGCGTCTCGTCCTCCGCCGGGTGCGTCTCGTCCTCCGCCGGGTGCGTTTCGTCGTCGCGATGGCGTCGGTGGGCGCCATGATGCCGCCGGACTATGGCGGGCCACCGCAGCGTGCGCATGCCGAACGCTAACTACGGTTTCGTCTATCCGATCCCCCGACGAGCTCGTCCCATGCCGGACCTACCCCCTATCACACCCCCTATCACACCCCCTATCACACCCCCATCACCACACCCGCTGCGCCTCCTCACAGACGTGTGCGGTGGTTGTCACGCACTCGCACGGCTGTTAGTCTCCTGCCCCCTGTGGCGACGTTCACACTCAATTCCGAGGCGGTCGACGTGAGTGACTTGCCGGATACAGCACCTCTACTGTGGGTATTGCGGGATCATCTTCGACTGACCGGAACCAAGTTTGGATGCGGCAAGGGGTTGTGCGGAGCATGCACCGTTCACTTGGATGGCCAGCCTGTCCGCTCGTGCCAAGTCTCACTGGCCTCCGTCCACGACCGCCAGGTGACGACGGTGGAAGGGCTGGCACGCGACGGCGACCACGCCGTGATTCGAGCGTGGGAGGAGATGTCGGTACCCCAATGCGGATACTGCCAGTCGGGGCAAATCATGTCCGCCGCTGCGCTACTTGCTCGCAACCCGAAGCCAACTGACGCGGAAATCGTCGAGGCGATGAACGGAAACCTGTGCCGCTGCGGAACGTACCTGCGGATCCGCCGAGCGATTCGCTCCGCGGCAGGCACATAGCCGAGACGCGATGGGGTTTTCAAAACTGACGCGGCGCCGTCTCCTGCAAGCCGCCGGCGGAGTCACCGTAACCGCGGGTGCCGGGGGTCTGTGGTTCGGGATCTGGAAAGCCGGACAGAGACGATGGGCGAGACCCGTCAACCGGGCACAAGCGTTCGCACCCAGCGTCTACCTCGCTGTCGCCGAGAGCAGCGATATCACGATATGGCTTACGAAGACGGAAATGGGCCAAGGTGTGATGACCGCCCTTCCCCTCCTGATCGCCGAGGAATTGGACGCCGACTGGTCCAAGGTCGTCGTGCATCTGGCGGACTTGGAAGCCGACTACGACTACGGGAGCATGTACACCGCAGCCAGCGGGAGCATGTCCTCGCTGTGGATCGAGCTGCGACGAGCAGGGGCCGCGGCGCGACAGATGCTCGTCTCCGCTGCGGCGTCACGTTTTGGCGTCGACGAAGGCGCGTGTCGAGTCGAGTCGGGACGGATTTTCGGCGGCAGCGGGCACCAGGCTAGCTTCGGCGAACTCGCAGCAAAGGCTTCCACACTGCGAGCACCCCTGCGTCCGCGGCTCAAGAGCTCGAGCGAATTTCGGCTGATCGGACAACGCCTGCCACGATTGGATACACGCATCAAGGTCACCGGAGTGGCAAAGTACGGGCTCGACACCCACGTCGGCGGAGCCGTCTGGGTCGCCATTCAACGATGCCCCGTGCGCGGAGGGTCGCTTCTCGAGGTGGACGACGCACCTGCCCGCAACCATACCGGCGTAACAAACGTCATCACCTTGGAACGGGGCGTCGCGGTCGCGGCGGATTCGGCATTCGCAGCCCAATCGGGCGCACGACAACTGCGTCCGACGTGGCGCCTGCCAACCGACGCCCCACCAAGTTCCCCCGGACTCGAGCGGTCGCTACGGGAGCAACTCGACGGTGAGGGGCATCTCGTCCAGCAACACGGCACGCAGCCCCCGACGGGCGGCGTCGAGCGGCGATCTCTCACGGCAACCTACAGCGTGCCGCTGCTGGCTCATGCCCCCATGGAGCCGCCCAACTGTACCGTCGCTATCCGTGACGGACGCTGCGAAATCTGGGCACCCACCCAGCATCCTCAGGCGGCCCGCGACGTGGCCATCCGGATTTCGGGGATCTCCGCTGAACATACCGTCGTGCACCGTACGCTGGTTGGCGGCGGCTTTGGGAGAAGAACCGCCACCGACGACGTCGCCGAAGCGGTGCAAGTCGCAGTCGCCATCGGCAAACCGGTTCATCTGCTATGGAGTCGAGAGGATGACATCCAGCACGATTTTTACCGTGAAGCCGCAGCGCACAGATTGATCGGCACCTACGCGGCCGATGGTTGCCAGCTCGATCTCACCCACCGCTTGGTCACAGCGATCGGAGTGGGAGATGCCGGCCACCCCCGCAGCACCGATGATATCGCGCTGATGGGAGCGATCGACGTGCCCTATACTCTGGAGCGGTCGCGCGTGGAGTGGCGCGGGGTCGCCTATCCCGTGCGGGTCGGGATCTGGCGCTCCGTCGGCTACTCGCACAACACCTTCGCGCTCGAGTCCTTCATCGACGAAGTCGCCGATTCTGTGGGTCGGGATCCCGTAACGCTGAGACTCGACCTACTCGAGGAGCAGCCGCGCCTGCGCGACTGCCTACGGGCAGTGCTCGCCATGGCACCATGGGAAGAAGGAGCCCCTTCCGGGACGGCCCTCGGCGTCGCTGTCAGTCACTGTTTCGGAAGCTACGTCGCACAGATCGCCCAGGTGTGTCGTGCCGAAGGCGGCGGCATCCAAGTGCTACGCGTCTGGTGTGCACTCGATTGCGGGTTGGCGATCAGCCCCGACACAATCGAAGCACAGATGGAAGGTGGTATCGCCTTTGGCCTCAGCGCCGCCCTCTACGGCAACATCAGCCTTCGCGACGGCACGGTGGTGCAAGGCAATTTCGACGACTACCCGATCCTGCGCCAGGCGCAGATGCCCGATGTCCAAGTCGCCATCATGCCGAGCGCCGCGCCACCATCGGGCGTGGGAGAACTGGCGGTCCCACCCATCGCGCCCGCCATCTGCAACGCATGGGCTCGATTGACGGGAGAACGTCTGCGCGATCTTCCGCTGGCAGGAGGTGCGATGCCCACACGCACCTCCGCCACCCTCGATACCCAATGAGCTCTCCCTCGACCTCTTCCGCCGATCTGAAGCGAAAAGCGATCTCGGCAGCCACGCTCAGCTTGCTGCAAGTCGCGGGTGCCCACGCAATCCGTCTGGGCGGCAACCTCATTCTGACACGCCTTTTGTTCCCCGAAGCCTTCGGGATGCTGTCGCTCGTCACGACACTTCTCTACGGCGTGAGCATGCTGAGTGATATCGGCATCAGCGATTCGATCATCCGCAGCCCCCGGGGCGATGAGCGCGAGTTCGTAGATACGGCCTGGACGCTGCAGGTCATACGGGGCCTCATCATCTTCGCCGGCTGCTGCGTGCTAGCCTACCCTTTCGCATGGTTCTACGAAGCACCTGATCTTGTATTCCTGGTGCAACTGAGCGGCATTGCCATCGTCATCCGCGGTTTCACGCCGGTCAAACTTCTTTCACTCGGCCGGCACCTCAAGCTAGCGCGGGTGGCTGGCCTCGACCTATCGAGCCAGGTCGTCGGGCTCGCGTGCACGACCCTGCTCGCCGCACAATTCGGTGCCACCTGGACGCTGCCGGTCGGTACCATGCTCGCTACCTTTGTGAGAGTTGTTGGCGCGATGTTGTTCGTGCCGGGTCCAAACGGGCGATTTTGCCTCGCCCCCGGGCCTCGCAAAGAAATCAGCACCTACGGCCGTTGGATTGTCGTTAGCTCGACACTCACGTTCATTGCCGCCAGCTCCGACACACTGATCATCGGTAGGCTAGCAGGCGTTGAATTTCTCGGCGTCTATGGTATCGCCGCGAATCTTGCCCGGGCTCCCGGGATGGCGCTTATCTCAGTCTCGGACCGCGTCGTCTTTCCGCTCTATAGTCGCCTCACCAGCGAAGGCGAAGCTCTCGCCGAGCACTTCGAACGCGTTCGCCAACCGCTGCTCGTCGGCGCAGCCGCAACCACGGCCATACTCATGGCGGTGGGAGACTCGCTCATCCAAGTGCTCTACGATGATCGATATCAGGCGGGCGGGAGCCTCATCCGCGTGTTGGCGCTCGCCGGATGGATCCGGATCTACTGCGTCACCAACGAAAGCGCACTGAAGGCGCTCGGAGTTCCGCGCGCCGTCGCAACGGGCACGCTCGCGCGTGTGCTCTGCCTTCTGATCTGCCTCCCGATCGCCATCAGGTTTGGAGGGGTCGATACCGGTATCTGGGTACTCGTTCTGGCCGACCTCTTGGCCGCCATGCTGACCACATACGCCGTGGTGGGCACCTATCACTTGGCTCGATGGCGGGCCCCGCTTCCCATGACCGCCGGCATCGTGAGTTCCGCCTACGCTGCCTCCTATCTCGCCGAGCAGATCGTGCAAACCAACTCGTCGCGGCTGATCGTCGCCGGCAGCATCGCCAGCCTCTGCTGGGCCTTGCCTCTCGCCGGACTGCTCCGCACCCTCCTCAGAGCGCGTGCGCAGCGCGCAGAAACGAGAAAGCCAGCCTAATCGGGTTTACTTGACACCTCGCACCCCACAAACTCCCAGCGGTTGAGGCCTCCGCATCCAAAGGTCTCCCCACAACCGCGACGCGCAGTCGCTACGAGACGAAGCCATGCGACCACTGCTCGTCGACTGGGCCACCCGATTGCTTTTTGTGAGCGGCTTCACCCATCCGCGCCGGCTCCCTCGTGATCACCTGGGGGTCGCAACCTTTCACCGGGTGCTCCCCCCCGACCAACGAAGCGAATACCCCTTTCCCGGCCTCGCAGTCACGCCAGAGGCGTTCGAGTGGTGCTTGCGGCTCCTCAGCACGCATTTCGAATGCGGAACGTTGGGCGACACGATGAACAAATGGCGCGCGCAGGATCCCGCTCGTCGGCTCGACCGACCCTTGATGGCGATCACCTTCGACGACGGCCAGCTTGACAACTACCTCCACGCGAAACCCGTCATGGACGCACTCGGCATCCACGGCAGTTTTTTTGTGCCCTACGCGAACGTGGAGGCCGATGAACCCTTATGGCACGACCGCATGGGCATGAGCATCCTCAAGATCTATCGCAGTGGTGCGGCCAGCTTCGCAGCGCTGACGGAGGAACTGGGGTTGGCGAAGGTCGGCTCCCCCGGGGATGAACAAGCCGCCGTGCGCCAGGTCGTGGTGGCTGCCAAATCCCTGCCGCGGGACCAGGTCTTTCGCTGGGTTGGGATCTGTGAGCGTCGAAGCGGTGGCCGTCAGCGTCTGGCCTGGGACGGGTTAATGAGTTTCGATCAGCTTGCCGAACTGAGCAAGCAAGGGCACGAAATCGGATCACATACCCAAAGCCACGCCATCCTTACGAACTGCACGGCACCGCAACTTGATGAGGAAGTACGTGTTTCAAGGACAAAGCTACAGGCACGCTTGCAGCTACCCGTCGAGTCCTTCTGCTACCCCAATGGAAATTGCGACACACGCTCGATCGAGTGCGTGAGAGCGGCCGGCTACCACCAAGCGGTCACCACAAGCTGGGGATCGAACGCCCCGGGGCAGTCGGCATTCGCCCTGAAGCGCCGCGACATGACATCACGAGCCCTGCGGTCGAATGCAGGTCGTCTCTCCGCAGCACGCTTTGCCTGGACGCTGTCCGACATCGGCCGCAGAGCCGGATCCTGATGTCCATCGCCTATCTCGTGAGTTGCTACCCCAGCATCTCCCACACGTTCATCCGCAGAGAGGTGTCGGCCCTGCGCGCTCTCGGGCGGGTCGTACACACATTCTCACAGCGGCGCGCGCCGTCGACCTGGAAGCCCAACGAACTCGATCGCATCGAACAAGAACAAACCCACGTGTTGTTGCCGGCCTCCCCATGGAGCATGATTCGGCATCACATCTGGGCGCTCGTACGACGACCCCTCGCCTATGCGCGTACCTTCGGTCTCGCCATGCGGGCACGCAATCCGGGGCTGCGAAACGCAGCCGTCGCGCTGTTCGGATTCATTCAGTGCGTCTCACTCGCGCGCCACCTCGACAAGCGTGTCATTCGGCACTTGCACGCCCATTTCTCTAACAGCGGAGGAAATGTGGCGCTGTTGGCCACAGCATACCTCGGGATACGCTATAGCCTCACACTGCATGGCTCGGCGGACTTCGATCAGCCGAGCCGTTTCACCCTCGTCCACAAGATCCGCGCCGCCTGCTTGGTCGTTTGTGTCTCGCAGTATGGCCGGTCCCAAGCGATGCGACTGTGCGAGCCAGAATTGTGGCACAAACTTCACGTCGTCCATTGCGGGATTTTCTTGCCCAGCGGATCAGCTCACGCGGCCCATGGTTTTCCGCGACCGCGGCCACATCGGCTGCGGATCCTCACCGTGGGTCGTCTCTCGCCCGAGAAGGGCCATCTCGGTCTCATCGAAGCGTTCGCGCGGACGCGGGTCGAAACCGGCCTCGACTTGGAGCTCCACATCGTCGGCGAGGGGCCCGAACGATCGCGCCTAGAATCGACGATTGCTGCACTCAAACTCATCGACCGGTGCGTCTTGCTGGGGCAAGCCGACGAAGAGGGGGTGAGAGACGCGATGCGCGATGCCGATCTCTTCGCTCTTTCCAGCCTCATGGAGGGGATTCCGGTGGTCCTGATGGAGGCGATGGCCCTCGGTCTGCCGGTCGTGGCCCCGGCTGTGGCGGGTATACCCGAACTCGTCGAGCACGGAACAACGGGCTGGACGTTCCCAGTCGGCGACTGGACCAAACTTTCCCAGAAGATGGCAGAACTCCTCAGCGATGACACGTTCCGGGTTCGGACCACGACAAGAGCGCGCGAGAAGGTAGAAGCGGAATTCGAGATACGACGCAACGCAACCCTACTCAACGCCCACTTCCAGAGGCTCACCGAAACGCAGGCGGATCCGGCGGGAGTCGAGTAGGCGGAGCAACATGCAACCAGGACACAAGCACTCGCTGTGCATCGAGAAACTCGACGACTCGGCGGTCGGTGTGGGCACGCTCGAAGGCTACGAGGTTCGGGTACCCCACGTCTTCCCCGGCGAACGTGTGCAGATCCGCATCGATCATGTCGCTCGGCATGGGCGGAAATTGTTCGCCACCGCAACCGCCATCGACGTCGCTCACCCCCAGCGTCGCACCGCCCCCTGTCCTTCCCACAGCGAGAACCCGGGCGGGACCTGCTGTGGATGCCCGCTCATGACACTTCACCCCCCCGCCCAAGCCGCAATGAAGCGCCGCTGGCTGGCAGAAGCCCACGAACTGGTGGTCGATGACCTTATCGACGTGCAGGGAGGCAACGACGGCTATCGTTGGTCGAGTAAGAGGATCGTCAGTGGACGACCCGGCGCTCTCGTTTTGGGAAGCTACGTCAAGGGGACGCACAAAGTAGCCGATATGCTCGCATGTGCTGTAGACCACCCCGCGCTCGTCGCCTGTCTCGACGAGCTGCGACGCGAGGCCAACGCGCTACGGATCGAGCCCTACGATGAAACCACCCGATCGGGTGATCTACGCTATCTTTGGCTCAAGACCGACGGTGCCAAGGTTCTCTTGACGCTGCTCACCGCCAGTCGAGACAGTCGCGCAGCGCTCGAGCTTCCGGCCAAGCTGAAGCGTCCGGCCGGATTGTGGTGGAGCGTGCAGGAGGAAGCGGGGAATTCGCTTCGTGGTGCCCACCCGCGTCATCTCGCCGGTGACGAGACACTCGCTGTGGATCTATGTGGCAGCACGATGCAAGTTGGACCGCTCGGGTTCCTGCAGCCAAACCCCCGCGGTATCGAGCGTGCATACGCCGACCTGGTCTGCGACCTGGCGGGCGAGCGGCTCTCCGGTACGCGGGCGTTCGATCTCTACGCCGGTGCCGGTGTGACCACCGAACTGCTCAAGCAGCGGTTTCAACATGTCCACCCATGCGAACTGTATCCGGAAAGCGCCGCAGCCTTGGGCGTACCGCCCCTCCGTGCAGAAATTTTTCTCGGCGCGCGACCTCCAGGTGAACCCGTCGACCTTGTGGTCGCCAATCCCCCTCGTTCGGGCTTGGGCACGGCGACCTGCGAAGCGCTGGCAGCCATCGCTCCGCGGCGGATCCACATCATGAGCTGTCACGCCAAGAGCTTGGCCCGCGATCTCGCGATGCTCGAAGCGAGCGGCTACCACAGGGTGGGGGCGCGCGCCTACGACACGTTGCCCCAAACCGCACACGTGGAGGTGGTGGCCTGGCTCCAACTAGCCAGTATGCGATGATGATACGTTCGACCTCGATCCGGATTGCGGACTACGCTGACGTCGCTTTGCCGGGCCACGCGTCCGACTTTGTTCGATTGGCTTCCCGTCCGGCCCAGGTTCGAGCAATCTCGACGGATCGGCGCGAGCCGTCTGGGCGGCTCGATGCGCCTGCTCAAAGACCGTCTGCGCCCGCTGCAACTCGGCATCGCGCGCGTCCGCAGATTCGGATGCAGCGGCCGCTGCCGCCTGCGCAACGGCTCGCTCTTTTTTTGCCTCCGCCTGTGCTTGCTTCGCCTCGGCCACCATGGCGCGAGCCGAGGCTTCGATTTTGCGGGCACGCTGATCGGAGGCGGCCGCCCGCGCCGCGAGGGCCCGCCCATCCTCATCGACCTGGACGCGGAGTCTCGCCAGAGTTGATTTGGCCGCCTCGGCGGCAGCATCGAGTTCGGAGATCAGTGTCCTCACCGCCCGTGTAGCACGAGTCCTCGCTTCCGCTGCAGCGAACTCCGCGGCTTCGGCAGCTTCGCGTTGCCGCGCGGCAAGCTGCTCCGCTTGGTTCACCTCTGCGGAAGCGCGCTGAGCAGCCTCGATCGCGTGCTCGGCCGTTACAACGGGATCGAAGCCCGATTCCGAACGACTCGCCTGATCTCGCTCTTCGGCCAGAACCGACTGGATATCGCGAACTAAGGTGGGCTCATCTGTGGGTGGCGTCTCGACCCGAGGGCGACGTCGTTGCGCAGGCTGTCTGGCAGCCTTTCGGTCTGCACGCGCATGGGAACGCCTACCGGAAGCACGGGCAGACGGCTCGGTCAGCTGTCTGTTGGAGGTCTCTCGAACTGGGGCACCCGAAGCGAGCGGATCAACACTCGCGAGATCGACCACCACCGAGTCCTCCACGGACTCGACGAACATCGACACATCCATGATCACCGACTCGGACTCGGTGGTCTTGCGCGACGGCGCCGTCGTGGCCGGCTTCGGATCGGCAGGCGCGGACTCGTCGCCCTCGCGGGCGTCGCCCTCGCGGGCGTCGGCGGCTGCAGACAACGCACCGTACAAATTCTCGATATCTCGATCTAGCTCGTCGAGCAAGGCCGACACGCGACGCAGCGAGTCGGGATTGGTCTCGGCGTCCAGTTGTCGTTCGAGACGCGTGTGTTCGGCCTGAAGCTCCTCCAGGGCCTCAAGCGACGAGGCGATCCATTCATCATTTGCCATCGACATTATCTCCGTGAAAAGTCCCACTGCCCGTGCGTGCCGCAAACAAGCCCATCATCCCGTGATATTGGCCGGGACAGGCGGGTGAAGTCCAGTAGACACTGAACATCGAATGGTGGAAATTATGCAACCACAACGATCTGGGTATCTGCGCTGCTGCAGCAGCAGCGTACCTGGGGTGCTGCTGCCGGAAGTAGTAGGTGTGGAGCGTAGGTGCGATTACAGGTTTGCCGTGTCCGGCCGGGGCATCGCGTCGAGTCCAACAGCCCCAAGGAGCCACCCGACTCCCGCTCGAGCGCGCCCGTGCCGAAGCCCTGGGTGCGCACAGCGCATAGCGTCTTGGCCGCGCGCTTTTTGGTGCCGTTCGGGACAGGCGCGCGCGGCCACCCACGCACCTCTGACGACAACGCCACGTCAACCATCGAGACCATGCCCTCGCACTTGCTGCCCGCCACACCACCTACCGTGCCCTTCCACACGCGCCCCCACCTACCTCCAGCAGCCCCCGCCTGCTACCTTCGCCGCATGGCCGATAGCGGCGAAACCAAGCCATTCCCCCCTGTTAGCTTCGAGATCCACCCCTCGCGCTACAAGCATTGGAAGGTCGACTACGACGGCGAGATCGCCCACGTCGCCATGGACGTGGACCCCGACGGCGGCTTGCGTCCAGGCTACGAGCTCAAGCTCAACAGCTACGATCTCGGGGTTGATATCGAACTCGCGGATATCGTCCAACGCCTCCGTTTCGAGCACCCCGAAGTTCGTGTTGTGGTACTGAAGTCGGCCAATGAACGCGTATTCTGTGCGGGGGCTTGCATCCACATGCTGGGACAGAGCACCCACGCCTGGAAGGTGAACTTCTGCAAGTTCACCAACGAAACCCGCTGCGGCATCGAAGATGCAGATGCCCACAGCAACCAGATCTACATCGCCGCCTGCAACGGAACCACGGCAGGCGGCGGCTACGAATTGGCGCTTGCATGTCGGGAGATCTATCTGCAAGACGACGGAAACTCGGCCGTCAGTTTGCCCGAGGTACCGCTGCTGGCGGTCTTGCCCGGCACCGGAGGCCTGACCCGACTGGTGGACAAACGCAATATTCGCCGTGATCGTGCCGATGTGTTCTCGACCACAGCGGAGGGTATCCGCGGCAAACGTGCGCTCGAATGGAATCTCGTAGACGGCATCTTCCCGCGCTCACGGTTCGACGAGAGCATCGAGAGACGAGCTGCGACATTGGTCGATGAGGCGAAGAAGGGCCTCCTTGGAGGCGAGCGCACGGGTGTGGCGCTCCCGCCTCTGGAGCCGCAAACGGACGACGCCCGCCGTACGTATAAGTACGTCGAGCTTACCTGGGATCGGCAGACACGCGTCGCGCAGCTGAACATCCGAGGTCCGAGCGCGGAGGATGTGGCATCGGCCGAAGCTGGCGGTGACGTACTTCACAGGTCAGGCGCTGACGTATGGGCACTTCGGGCCTACCGCGAGTTCGACGATGCTCTGCTTCACCTGCGTTGCAATCTCGACGAGATCGGACTGGTGCTCCTTCGCACCACGGGAGACCCTCGGCTGGTGCTCGCACACGACGAGGCCTTGCATCGTGCCAAGGGCCATTGGTTCGTCAACGAAATCATCGTGTTCATGGCGCGCACGCTGCGACGGCTGGATCTCACCAGCCGCTCTCTGTTCGCGCTGGGAGAGGCTGGGAGCGCCTTCGCCGGCAACCTCTTGGAGTTGGCATTGGCAGCCGATCGTTTTTACATGCTCGACGACCCGGACCACCCCGTTCACCTGGGAGTCAGCGCTTTGAACGCCGGCCCCCTTCCCATGAGCCATGCCGTGCCTCGCCTGCGCGCCCGCTTTGTACGGGACCCTGACAAGTTCCAAGAGGTGTCGGAGCTCCGCACCCTCCTCGATCCAGAGCAGGCCGACGCGGCGGGACTCGTCACCGTTTTGCTCGACGACATCGACTGGGATGACGACGTTCGGGTGGCGATAGAGGAGCGGGCGAGCTTGTCCCCCGACGCCCTCACCGGGATGGAGGCCAACCTGAGGTTCCCCGGACCCGAGACCACCGACAGCAAAATCTTTGCTCGTCTCACGGCCTGGCAAAACTGGATCTTCATCCGACCCAATGCCACAGGTGCTGAAGGGGCACTGACATTGTACGGAAAACCCCAGCGACCCCACTACAATTGGCGGCGCGTCTAGCTTGCGCTTTTTCCGCATCCAGCCAGGACGCACGGGTGTTGAACCCCCCTACTCGACGATCGAGTTCACCACATTCACACCGCCGCCGGCCGCCACCCCAGCGGCCTGTGCCCCTTGGAGAAACGGCAGGATCATGCGGGCGTATCGACTTGAGGTGGCCAAGCCAGTGGGCGCCACGATCACGCGGTCGCCGTTGCGTAATCGGATCCGCTCGTCGTAGAGCAGCGCCTCCTCCATATCAAGGGTGTAGACGATCGGCTTGGCAAAGCCTCCGCGAATCACCGCGAGCTCCCTCCGCGCCATCGCTGCGGTGGGCCCACCAGCTGCAGCGAGCGCCTCCGCCAACGTCAGCCGGCTGCGTACAATCGGTACGACCCTGGGCTGCGCCACCTCGCCCAGCACATAGACCTTTTGGTCCAAATTGTCGGGGATGTAGACCGTATCGCGATCTCTCATGAAGATATTGCGGGAGACGTCGCCTCGCGAGAGCATGTCACCGAGGTTGATCGGCATCAGATTCCCGTTTCGGATGACATGGGCGGCTTCGAGATTACCCGTGTCGAGGATACCACCGGCCATCCCTATGCCTTCGAGCAGCGTCGTGTCCCCATCCACCGCGAATGTCCCCGGGAGCCTCACCTGTCCCAAGACGAAGAACTTTTGGCTCTCGTGCTTCAGCACGTCAACGGTCACCTGGGGGTCGTGGACGAAACGTCCAACAGCGGTGCGCAGCACCGTCTGAAAAGCGACCACATCATATCCATCCGCTCGAACAGGACCCACCACCGGCAAATATACGTTGCCATCTTTTTGAACGCGCGTACCCGAGATTTCGCCGAGATTGACCCGCTGCGAACTCATCTCTGGATGGTTGACCACAAAGACATTGAGCAGGTCGTTCTTGCCGAGGCGATATTCATCGCGCTCGTTGCGAAAATCGTAGCTGGCAACCTCGACCCGCGCGCCGAAGTGTTGCGGCGACCCCTCGCCGTCAGCGATCAGTCGGGCGAGGTCCCTGTGTTCTACTTTATCCGCGATATTGCGCCGATCGAAGCGGTAGCGCGGCGTACCGCAGGCCACCGCGACGAGGGCTAGCCCCAGGACGAACCAGAGCCCGCCCGAATGCAGAAGTTTTCGTGCCGCCGCCTTACGGCGGCAAACCGGACCAGAACCGACAGTGATCACCTAGGACCTATTGTGCACGGGCTGCGCGCGGCAAGAGCCCGACGCCGCGCAGTAGCCTAGATCGGGACCCTCGGCGCGCGGATAGGCCCCGAAGCGAGCGCCAAACGCCTTGGCATGGCCCCGCCCCGTTCAACTCCTAGGGAGAAAACAGGAAGAGTCCGTCGGATATGCTACGCGAATGCTCGTGGTCTGGATGTGTACCCCAGCTCCAGCCGTCACTGGGGTAGTTCACGACACCAGACAAGGTGGTGCCCCGAATCCACATCGTGGTCGACCCACCGCCATCAAGATTGATGGCCGTGACGGCACCGAGCTCGCGCATCAGTTCCGCTGTCTGTGGAAGCGAAAATCCTTCTCCGACCGCGGTGCGGCCGTCCACCGTAGCCATGATGAGCTCGTCGTCCGCACTGATACCGATCGCCGTTCGTGGATGGAGGACACCTGTCACCTCGCTCCCACCTCGATAGGGTATCAAGCTAGGATGTCCCCCGAATGCAGTCGGCACCTCATCCCATGAATCGGGGGCTTCGACCTCTCTCATCCTGATCTCGCCAGAAGCATCCGCCCCAAAAGTAACTCGCGTGCCGACGCTGTGCGCAAGGAGTTCTCCATCGATCTTCACGATCCCAAGATCCGGCTCACAACGCGTCACGACAAAACTCTCGCCCTCCTCATCACCTAGAGCGCTCGACCCATCTTCCGCCAGGCGACGGTGAAAACTGGCGTTTACGCCAGCGAAGGCCCCGCCGTGTTCACCCATCGCGCCCACGGCCTCGCAGCGACCTCCAGCGTGCATACCCGCGACCTCGTGGCCCGCCATCCTCGCGGCCCGGCTCACCCGCAGGACGTTGACGGACCGGACGCTTCGACGCCCGAACCACCGCTGCCACACGACGCCGGGCGCAACTTCCCGTTCCACCCATGCATCGTAGGCTTCCGGCTCCACTGCAAGCCGATACTCGGTCGCGCCGCCACCCGCAGCCGCGGCACCGTCGACAACGATCCAGTACACGCCCGGATCGAGATCTTCGGCGACGGCTCGACGGGGATCACCTGCGAGACAGCGCAAGTTCTCATCGCTCGGGTCGAGGATCGCCACCACGACGTTCGACCCGCGAACCACTTCGACTTCCGCCGCAAGCTGTCCGGGCCATGCGAGCTCCACCGCATACACGCGTTCGGAGCCGTCGAACCTAAAGCCGGGAAGACACCCGTACTGGGACCAGCGTCCCCCCCGGTTCGGAAGTGCCGCAGCAAGCACACGGGGATGTTCGAGAAAATCTAGCGCGATGGTGTCCACAAATGGCGTCCCGTGGAGGTCCTGCGACATGTCGGCAGCGGACCTCTCCGGCTCACAACCCGAGGCGCCGAGCGCCAATAGGAACCCTAGGAGCCGGCATTGAACTGTTTTGGACCACACCATGAGGCCCAATCTGTACCAATCGTAGGTGCATGTGGTCCAGGACCGACGCGGGACGCAGGCGCGGCTGAACCGCTCTTCCAGGCCGCCGTGCCTGCCGTCGTCTCTCCATCAGCCCCTCTGTCACGCCCTCCATCCGACCCTCCCGGTATGCCGTCCGCCCGCACTTGGCTCCATGCGAATCGCACGGAGCCAAGTTTCGTCAACGCATCCGGCGAGGAGGCGATTCACTCGGCCACGATGCTCGTCGACCCCCATCCGCCCGAGTGTATGTGGAACCGCGGGTCTCCAAGCATCGCTTGAGGGTGGCTTCGTAGCGGGCCGCAAGCGGATCGAGATCAAACCGACGAATCACCTCCCGGCGACCAGCCATCCCGAGAGAAGCGGCCCATAGGGGCTGGTCCATCATCCGACAAGCGGCGGATACCAGTTCATCGGGCCGTTCGGGCTCAATACACACCCCGCCGCCAAGTTGCTCTAGCAACCGGCTCGCATGCCCCCGAACGCCCAATATGATGGGCTTGGCCATCGCGCACGCTTCGAATATCTTGCTCGGCAGCACCGATTTGAATAGCTCCGCGGCCCGCAGGTGAACGAGGCAGGCATCGACGCTGGCAAGCCAGTCAGCCATCTCGTTTTTTGGACGTCGGCCAACAAAACGAACATTCCCAGGATCATCTCGCGCGAGTTCCTCAAGCAAGGACGCCCGTTCCGCGCCGTCGCCCACCACCACAAAGCGAAGCCGATCCAACCCCCGGTAGCGGGCATGGCGAGCGGCCGCAATGACCACGGTCAGCCCATGGGCGAGCCCCACGGTGCCGATATATCCGACCAAGAACGTATCATCCCCGCGCTTCGCCCCTGCCTGTTCGCGCAGGTGGGTAGATGCCGGACGTGGCTGATAGGTGCCGCTGTCCACCCCATTGGTAATCACGCTCATCTTTTCGGCGGGGACGCCACGCCGTGTCAGCTCCTCCCGATATCCTTCCCCCACGGTGACAATATGGTGGGCGGCCGCATACATGCGTGTCTCGAGCCACCTTAGATAGCCGATGATGAGCCGCCCGCCGATGCCCGCGCGGTTCTCCTGGCCCCGGCTCCCCGGGGACACCGCGAGGATGGAGTCGGGCCACAGGTCACGAATCTCCAGGACGAGGGGCACCCGCTTGATTCGAGCCGCCCAAACGCCAGCCCATCCACAGAAGAACTGGGGACTGGTGGCCACAATCAAGTCGGGTTTCGGAAGCCGAGCGACCCGCCAAATCGCCATCGCCTCGTAGCTTAGGTAGTTCACGATGCGACGCATAAACCCCTTGTTGGCAGCGAGATAGGTCCGGCCTCGGATGACCTCAATGCCATCCATGATCTCCCGTGTGCACCAAACGTTGCGATAGCCGTCGTAGACCACGCCCGACGGAACGTTCGGCACACCGGTGACGACCGTCACGCGATGTCCTGCCCTCACCCAGCGTCGGCACATTCCGTGTACCCTCGACGCTGGTGCGTTGCCTTCGGGGGCGAAATAGTGGGTCAAGAACACGATATTCACGCCACGTACCTTCGGACCTCATCCATCGCTCGCGCTGCCAGCGGCTCGGGTGCCCGCGCCAACTCGCTCTCACGACACACCACCCACTCGACTCCGCCCTCGTTCGGCCCGGAGACGAATTTTTGCGAGAGCAAGGACGCGGCTCGGTCCTCGCCAAATCTCGAATAGGATCGGCATCGTGCCCATTCGATGGGGGTGGAGCCGAGCACCCAAACGGTAGTGTCTCGGTTCCACAGACGCACGCTCCTCGCCCCGAACCGCGTAGCCTCCCATTCCCGGTCGATGCGGAGTTGGCTGATACAGGCCATCGCGCGATCGCAGGCCACTGTGTCTTTCAGGCCGAGTAGCCCCGCTTTGTGCCAAGTCGCCCTACGTTGCGGTATAGGGGACCCCGCGAGGTGGCGATACCCCGTATGACCCCCCCTAAAACTCACCACATCGGATCGCTTACAGCGGTGTGATACGTGCACCGGTCGCCCACGCCTGCCGACCCTAAACGCACCCCAAAGCTCCAGAGGTTGTTCGCCCGCCACGAACACGGTGCTATGCGCTTCCACGCTGCGTGCCCAGGCTCGCTCCGGCGAGTCCTCGTAGGTCTTGTTCCCTCCATCAACGACACACCGAACGCCGCCAAAACTCGCCTCGATGGACAGAAAATCCGCATGTGCGTGTCCGGGTTGATAGTCCGGCCCAATCTCGCCCACGTCCATGACGAACCAGTCCCCGCGATCGTTGCCGCCGGCGAAGTAACCCGACTCCCGCAGGGCTACCCACCAATCCGTATGCTCAAAAAACCGCGCTGGGCTCACACGCAGTTCCAAGAGCCAGCGAAGCAGCACCGCCGTCGACGGGTAAACGCCTCTCGCGGCATCGTTAAACAGCGAGATTCCACCGTCCGGGTGGATCATGGCATCCAGCCACCCGGCCATGGCGGCAGCTGGCTCTCTACACAACTCCCTGAGCGCCGGATCTCCTGTATTGAGCATCTGCCCAAGCCCGAAGAGAATGCGCTGCTGATACATCGGGCTGCGTTCGTAGTGCCCGCCGTCTCCGAGAACTTGCTCCTTGAGCTCCCTACGAAGCAGCCGCAGGCCGCTGGAGCGCCAGGCCATGGCCTCCGCATTGCCGAATGCCGCGCCAGCGAGCGACAGCGCAAAGGCGTTCTCCAGCAGGTGGTTCGCCATCAAATGGGTTTCCAGATGCCCTCGGAGCCAATATGCCATGCGACGGAGCTCCAGCCATAGTCGCTGTGAAAACACCACGTCGCGCAATGTCTTCTCGTGCCATCGCCCAAAAAAAAGCGAACACCAACTCAGGATTCGCTGGCTGAGCGGGTACGACTCCCACGCTCCGCCGCACCTACCCGCGCCGACGCTTCCCAAATACGACAAAACCACTTCACGAGCGTGGTGATAGGTGAGTCCGTACAGGAAGTTGTGATAGTGAAGGTTGTAGAGCCACAATCTCGACCCGTCCACGGCATGCCATCGCGGTGGATAGCCGACATCTACTTCGATACCGACGAAGCGGAGGCGCCCCTGTATGATCGCGTCCGCACACTGCACTTCGCCGTCCGGGTGCAGCCATCGCCCAACGGGAGACCAGCGGAGGATGGGCAGAGCGCCGTCTGCTGCGATCTTCGATTCCACCCGCCCCTCGTCTTCCAGCACCGCTCGCGCTCGCGTCACGACCTGCCCCACGATCTGACGCGGACGAAGTCGACTTACGGTACGAGCGAGGCGAGGCAGGTGCATATCGGGTTGCGACTAGGCCCCCGCGATACAAATCGCGTCGCCCGTTTCGAGACTGCGGCGAGCCGCGAAACATACCTGGTGGGTCTCAACCAAGCTCTCCCACGGGATGGGCCACGCTCCCCCCTCCGTAGCCGTAGACAAGAACGCCGAGATTTCCTCGGCAAAACCCTTCAACTGTTTACCACGCAATCCATGGGATGATCCGAAGACCTGGGTGGACCGAAAATTGTCCATCACCGCACTTTCGCCCCCTGCGAACACCTCACAGCGTTCCTTCGGCATCGTGCGATGCCCTTCGGCCAGATACTGGATCGTAGCGAGCGAACCATCCTTGTACTGAATGTTCAGAACAACCGAGTCATGCGCGATCACGTCGCGGCGAGCGGAGGCAATGGACGTAGCCGTGACGCGGATGGGGGAGCTGCCGACAAGATAGCCGCAAAAATCTACGAAATGGCAGACCTCGCCCAGGATCCGTCCGCCGCCCACATTCGCGTCCTGCGTCCAGTGACCCGGTGCAATACGCCCGGCGTTGATTCGATAGGAGATCACCATCGGCGTGGAACGTTCGCCGAACTCTTGTTTGAGCAGGCGAGCGTGCGGAGAAAAACGACGGTTGAAGCCCACCATCAGGCAAGGGGCGTGACCGCCAGCTCGGGCCTCCCCGAGCGCCTCCGCATATTCATCGATCTGCGCCGACGTGAGGCCCATCGGTTTCTCCACAAACACGTGCTTGCCGGCACGAATGGCCTGGCTCGCCAAGCTGGCGTGAGTCTCGTGCGTGGTCACAACGAAAACAGCGTGCGTTCCGGAGTCCCCCAGAACATCTCCCAACTCTGTGGTCGCAACTTCGAAGCCGCAGTTCTTTGCGGTCTGTTGGGCCGTCGTCCCCGTGGTGGTGCAGACCGCCGTAAGTCGCACTTTCTTGTTTCTCGACAGCTCCGGCAGCAATATGCCACGCGCGAACCCACCGGCGCCAATGAACCCAACACCGAGACGGTCGCCCCCGCTAGCACGGGATCGACTCGCAGCCGCCTGTGTCTGGGTGACTTGGCGATCCATCGCCGCAGCGACCGGGTATTCCAGCAAGATGCCGAGATATTTCCCCGCTGCATCTCCGCGCCCCGCATCGTCTTGGGTCCCTTTGCCACCACCGTCTTTGCCTGTGCCTCCGCTCGCGTCCTCCTGCAGCGTTTCCAGGTTCGTTTCTTGGCCCGATCCCCCTCCCCTTCCACTGAGCAGGGCGTAGGCACCCAGCGCTTGTTCGAACGAGAATCGGTGCGTAACCAGCCTCGAAGGCGTGACTTTTCCCTCCGCGACCAAGTACAGAAAACTCTCCATGTTTCGTTGCTCGGTAAAGCGGACGTAGGAATACGGATAGTCCTTCCCACCCTCTTCGTAGTCGCTATCGTAACGACCCGGTCCGTACGACATGGACAGCCTGAGGTCCAACTCTTTCAAATAGTACGCATCGCGCGGGATATCCATACCGACCAACCCGACCACGACCACCCGGCCTTTGAGTCGAGACATCTCCGCCGCTTGCCGCACGGGTTCGTTGCTGGGCGTCGCGGCCGTGATGATGACCGCATCTGCGCCGCGGCCCCGCGTGAAGGCCTCGCAGGCCCCCAACGGCTCGGAACTCGTCGCCTCGTCGGCTCCAAGCGCTCGCGCCAACGCCGCTCTGTGAGGATCCAGGTCCACCCCCATGACCGCGCAGCCATTGGCCTTGAGGATCTGCACCGTAGTCAAGCCGAGAAGTCCGAGCCCGATGACCACCACGCGCTCGCCCAACATGGGTGAAGCTTGCCTCACGCCCTGCAGCGCGATGGCGCCGACGGTGGTAAACGCCGCATCATCGTTCTCCACCCCATCGGGTACCCCTACGCAGAGATTCGCCGGTACGTAGTTGAACTCCGCGTGGGTGGCATACCCGGCCCCGGCTATGGCGACCCGGTCACCGGGCTGAAAGCCCGCGACTTGGCTCCCGACTTCGACCACTTCGCCCGTCGCCGAGTAGCCCAACGTGATCGGTTCGTCGAGTTTTGCGAACACCTTCTCCAACGTTGGCGCGAGCCCATCCGATTTGATGCGCTCGATCACTTTCTTCACCAGATCCGGCCGCGCTCGCGCCTTCCCGATGAGACTCTTTCTTGCCAAACTCGTGAGCATGCGCTCCGTGCCCGCAGATACCAGGCTGGTACGTGTGCGCACCAGCAGGCCGCCGCTTTTGCAGGCCGCTGTGGGGACCTCGGCGAGCCACAGCTCACCCGAGCGATACGATTGTAGGATCTGTTTCATCTGCGCTGATCCGAGCCGCGCTCAAGCGGCGAAAGGAGGAGGTGAGCGGCGCACATAACCGTCTGCACCATCCCGCAAGAAACGAACACATGTTTCCACGATCCGTCCAGAGGCATTGCCGTCGCCATAGGGGTTGTGGGCGTCGCTCATTCGCCGATAGACCGCGTTGTCGGTCAACAACTCCGATACGCCGGAAACGATTTTCTCGACCTGCGTGCCAACCAGCCGCACCGTACCCGCCTCCACACCCTCCGGCCGCTCGGTCGTCTCCCGCATCACGAGCACGGGCTTGCCCAGGCCCGGTGCCTCCTCCTGCACCCCACCCGAGTCTGTGAGCACGAGCTCCACATGGTTCATCAGGGCTACGAAAGGACGGTACGATAGCGGTGGAAGCAAATAGATATTCGAAATCGACGAGAGTCGCGCCTGCACAGGTCCCTGTACCTTTGGGTTCAGATGCACAGGATAGATGAACCGATGTTCGGGAAACCGTAGCGACAAACGTAAAAGCGCTTCGCAAATATTCAAAAAACCCGATCCGAGGTTCTCCCTCCGATGCCCCGTCACAAGAATGCTCGGCCTCGAGCGCCAATCGGGCCCAAGTTTGGGATTCAAAGAGCGATCGACCTCATCCACTGCCGAAGGATCTGCTTTTTGCCGTCGGATCTCCAGTTGTAGCGCGTCGATCACAGTATTTCCCGTCACATGGATCCTCGACTCGGGGACCGACTCCCGTACCAAATTCGCCGCCGCCGTGGTCGTGGGTGCGAAGTGCAGGTCCGCCAAAGGTGTGACGAGTCTACGATTAACCTCCTCCGGGAACGGGCTACGCATGTTTCCCGTCCGCAGGCCCGCTTCCACATGCCCCACGGGCACATTGCGGTAGAAACATGCCAACGCTGCCATCAACACCGTGGTGGTGTCACCTTGTACGAGCGCCAAGTCTGGTTTTAGCTCCCCCAACAACGCGTCAATCTTCGTCATGAGCCGCGCAGACAAGGTCGCCAGCGTCTGGTCCTGAGTCATAACGTCGAGCTGATGATGCAGAGGTAGATCGAAGATATCGACCACCTGCTGCAGCATTTCTCGATGCTGACCCGTCGAGATCACCACGGGCTCGACCTCGGCGGAAGGTTGGAGGCTCTCGAGGCCTTGGAGCGCCTGGATCACCGGCGCCATCTTGATGGCCTCGGGCCGGGTACCCACAAACACCGCGATACGATAGGTCATGACCATGCCTCCTTCGAACGACCGTATGAGGACTAGGCGACCCGGCGCAAGGTCTGGGGGCTACTGATTCGCGCCAGCGATGGATCCGGTGGGACGATCGGAGACGTGGTGACGCCACAGGTGTCGATGACGATCTTCTCGGCGAGCTGGGTCGGCGCCAGTTTGCGAAACTGACGATGAGGCACCAGGAATACGAATATATCTGCCTGCCGCCGAGCTTCGTCGATCGTAGCGAGTTTGTGGTCTTCCAGCTCCACGATATTGGGGTCGACGACGAGCACCTGCCCCAACTCCAAATCACGAATCTGACCGATGATCTCTTTCGCTGGGCTCTCCCGCAGATCGTCGATATCCGCTTTATACGTCGCGCCGAAACAAGCGATCACCGGCGAGCGCAGTCGCTCGGCCGCCGCCCGCACCTTTCCCACCACCCACTGCGGCTTGCTCTTGTTGACGCGACGAGCCGCTGCGATCAGTGGCGCTTTCCCATCACCGACGGCGTCCAGAATAAAGTACGGATCAACCGCGATGCAGTGGCCACCCACGCCACATCCAGGCTGCAAAATGTTGACCCTAGGGTGTCGGTTGGCGATACAAATGACTTCTAGCGGATCGATATCGAACTCGTCGCACAGCATGCTCAGTTCGTTGGCGAACGCAATCTGGACGTCGCGGCTCGCGTTCTCCACCAGTTTCGCCAACTCCGCCGTACGACAGTGGCACTCAATCAATTCACCGCGCACAAATGTTTCGAAAAACGCCCGCGCCGCTGCGGTGGATTCGTCGTCAATTCCCCCGATGATGCGGTCGTTATGTACCACCTCGTATAGAATGTTGCCCGGGAGCACGCGCTCCGGGGCATGGGCGAAGAACAGTTCGCCACGACGCAGATCCGTGTGCTCCGCCACAAGCCGCGCGATCATTTCCGTGGTCCCTGGCGGGCTGGTGCTCTCCAAAACCACAAGATTTCCCGCCCGAAGATGGGGACAAATACTGATCGCCGCCTCTCGCACGAACTGCAGATCGGCCGACTGATCCTCACCAATCGGAGTGGGGACACACAAAATGAACACGTCGCAAGGCTGGGGCTCGGCGTGCGCTTGCAGACGCGAGCTCTCGATACCCGAGCGAACCAACATGTCGAGGTCGGGCTCGACAATATGCGCACGACCCGAGTTGATGGTCTCGCGCGCTC
The DNA here is from genome assembly GCA_036479215.1 of Nannocystaceae bacterium. Taxonomy (GTDB): domain Bacteria; phylum Myxococcota_A; class Polyangia; order Nannocystales; family Nannocystaceae; genus FL481. The sequence goes on from JAZGFE010000240.1 coordinate 22,942, forward strand.
GAGTGTCCACCTCGACCCCGTGAACTCGGTGCCCACGACTGGCGAGCACAGCAGCTGTGGGTAGCCCAATATAGCCCAGGCCAACTACGCAGATGTCGAGTGATTCGAAGGTACTCATGGCGGATGTTCCTCGCTAGTATCGGGTTCGCTGGCGACCAGGTGCCGTGGCTCGCGACCCCATACCGAACGATTACGGTCGCAGAGGACTAGATCAAGGCTCAGCGCCGTCCTGTTGCGGGAACCTGTGCGGGCGCGCCCGCACAAAGATTCCCGCCGAAGTGGGCGTAAAGGGCTGCACCGTGGGAGCGACACCTACTATCGGCAGCAAGCGCACCGGCGGCGGATGCCCGTGCCGTCCCCGCGCCGACCAGATTTCGCTGCGACGCCGTTGCTGCCTTCCGCGATCCGGCGGGACGCGGCACTTGCCCTGCCACGGTCACGCCCGCACCCGCGCCTGCCAAAGACTCGACCACCTTCCAGACCGCACAACGCTCGACTCACGAGGTGATAACCGCGAGGTTTTCATGACCCGCCTCAAAAACGAGCCGTTGACGCTTCGCCGAGCTCGTTAGCTGGCGCTCAGACTGGCGCCTACGTTTCTCCGCCACAAGCTCTCCGATGTGAGCCCGCAGAGAACCAGCAACATTCTCGCGATCGACGATTCGACACTGAGCATCGTAAAATTGCGCCAGGCTTGGATGCTGAAAACAGAGAATTGTCTTACCCAAATTGAACGCCTGAAAAAATCGATTGGGCTCGCACAGCCGGTTATTCGCCGATAACGTCGGATCATATAGCACCAGCGACACATCTACATCCGCAATCAATTCGTCGATCTCCCAGTGCCCAAACGGGCCATGCTCGCGCACCGCAACATGCCTGGTCGACTCGTTTATTTTGGGACCAAAAGTGCGAATTTCGATGCAGGTCGCTAGTTCCACGGTGTCCAGCGAACGTATCGACTCTCGCACAAACCGACCGGGGAGCGCGTCCCCCACGATCCCCACGATGAGGGATTTCGCGGACGAGATATTGGGCGTAGGCACGGCGCCAACGTTTACGTACGGAAAATTTCGCACTATCGCCACCCGGCTGTCCCCATCGCTGTTTCCTAGAAAGTCGTCGGCTCGGGCGCGGTTGGCGAAGACCACGCCAGAGAATGCTCTCAAGAGAAGGAAGCGACCGAACAGCCGGTTCGCAAAACGCCACCCTCCATAGTGTTCATGAAGGTCCACGACCACGCGGACCCCAAAGCACCAGCGCAGTATCAACCCCAAGAAGAGGAACTCGTAGTTGGAAATGACAAGGGAATCGACGCCTCGATAGTGTCGAAAAAACGCAACCGCACCCGCCAGCTGGACCTCGCACAGCTTCGCCACCAACTTCAGCCAATGTGTGCCGACGCGGTCGGCGGCGCAGATATACTCTCGACAGGGATGCGAGAAGTGACTCTTTTGTTTGACTACGCCGAATACCTCGCACCGGTACTCGCGGGCCTCGAGCGCTTCGAACAGGCGCGCCACGCGCGCCTCCGTGGCGAGCTGGTTTGTGCGAACGAAGTAAGCGATCCGACGCCGAGGTCTGTCACTGGAATCGAGCACGGAGTCCTTGGAGATAGTTGAGTCTCGCTCGGGACTGCCGCTCCAGCTCGAGAGTCCGCAGCCCGGCGGCCAGAAAGAAGATAAACAGCGTGCTGAATATCTTTGTCCTCTCATGCCCCCCGCCGAACGAGAAACCAGAGTACAGCGTGGCATTGAGCACCGAGAAGGTGGTGAGGAACACCGCTCTCGCGCGCCAGCGCGAATAGACCGCGGGAATCCGGCCCACATTGACACCAACATAGAACATGCAGCAATAGAGCGAGACCTTGTAGATAAGACGATACACATCGTCCAACGCACCATAGACTGCAGAACCGCCATCGAGCGCGATCCTCGCGAGCAACGAGGTCGGCATCGGCGCGAGATAGTGCTTGGACAGCGATACAATAAACGTCGACGGCGTCAGGTCCATACTCACCCTAGCCTGGTGGAGATCAAGGTACTCGGCCACTGTGACGCCGTACACGAAGTAGCGCTCGCTGAGATCCGACGCCAACATGAGCAGCGCGCCCACCGATACCGCGCCGACTGCAAACAAGCGAACGTTCTCTTTGATCCGCACCGCCACCAGCGTCACACCTAGAGCTATCAACAAGAAGACGGTGTAGTGCGGCCGAAAGTCCAGGAGCGTGAGCAGCAGGACCGCGCTCCACAGTCCCCGCCAGCTCCTCAGCTCCCAGAGTCTGCCGGTGATCAATCGGCTCCGCGGCGAGAACAAGATCGTGGTGAACCCCATGACGAGGAGGAAAATGATGCAGTCGCGAAGGAGATAGGCACCAATTGCGCAGAAGTAAATCGTTTGCAAGAAGCTGAGACCGGTCCGGCCGAGATTGATGCGCGTCAACAGGACGTAGCCCGCTACCATGCAGACCAAGTTAAACACGCCACAGAGCAGCAAGGCCGTGTTCTCGTCTTCGAGTAGCTGTACCGCACGCATGAACAGGCGTCGTTTCGACGCTTGCTCAGGTATCATGGTGAGAAAGAAGCGTTCGTCGGAGATGAACTCGTAGCCGGGAATCACACGATTGAGACTATACAGCAACCAGAGTAGCCCCAGCGTGGCTGCGAACAACACGAGCTGCTGATGATGCGCGGCCGCATGCCGTTGCTGGCTTCGCGCAACAGGGGGCGTGCTGGGTGGTCGCATCCCTCGGGTCCTTGGCTCCGGTCGACGCTCGGTGACGCCACGACCATGACCAGGTAGGGCTATGGCTCGCCTGAAGGGTTGCCGCCACGCTCGCTTTCGACCTGCCGCCCTCTCCATCCCGCCTAGTCCACATGGCTAACTCTCGTCATCTCGCCGACAAGGTTAGCGAGCGGCGCTCGCTAACCAGGTGCACCACTCGCCGCAGCCGGGCCCAAGGCAACAGCATCGAAGTCGCGCGCCGATCCTCCGGATATCGTAGCGCCACGCGTATCCTTCCCTTACAGCGACGTCGAAGGTGAAGCGCAAACTCGAACCTTGGGCCTCCGCAGGGATCCGGCGCCCGGACCCCGGCGGCGGCCGGCCCACAACGGAGCCACATCGCAAGCCTCGTACACCGCGAGTCCTCCACCCTGTGTTTGGCGTTGCGTATCTCGGGGCGCACCTTATGCACGGCTCATGGCAGTCCTGATCACCGGCGTGGCGGGTTTCATCGGATCGGCCTGTGCCGATGCACTGAGTTCGCAAGGCCAGGAAATCGTCGGCATCGACACCTTCGACGAGCTGCTTTACCCCAGAGCGATCAAGGAGCGAAACCTGGCTTGGGCTCGTCGCCAGCGGCATTTTCGCTTCGCGGAGATCGACGTCACGAATCCCGTCACACTGGCGCGCCTGTTCACCGAGCACCCCATCGATCGAGTGATTCATCTCGCCGCACTCGCTGGTGTGCGCCCTTCCATCCGCTCTCCCGGGCGCTACTTCGACGTCAACGCGACGGGAACATCATGTCTTCTGCAGGCGGCGACAAATGCGGGCGTGCGAAAATACGTGATCGCCAGCAGCTCGTCTGTCTATGGTGGGAACAAAAAGGTGCCCTTCTCCGAGGACGACCCCGTCGTACACCCCATCAGCCCCTACGCCGCAAGCAAATGCGCAACCGAGCTACTCGTCCATGCCCATTGTCACCTACACCAGGCGGACGCCTCCCTTCTGCGGTTCTTCACGGTCTACGGCCCACGCCAGAGACCCGATATGGCCATCCACAAGTTCATGCGCTGCATCGCAGCGGGACAGCCAATCAAGATGTTTGGGGACGGTTCAAGTTCCCGCGACTATACTTACATAAGCGATATCGTAGCGGGAACGCTGTCCGCTCTCGATCGCGCCCACGGCTACCGAGTGTACAATCTCGGTGGCGACCGCGTCACGCGGTTGTGCGACCTGATCGCGCAGATCGCATCGGTGGTGGGGCGCGAGGCAACGATCGATCGCGTCCCCTGCCAGCCGGGCGATATGCCCGTCACCATGGCCGACCTTGGCCGCGCGAGGTCCGAGCTGCGCTACGATCCGGAGGTGGACCTCACGACCGGACTTCGCGAAATGTGGGCGTGGATGAAGGGCGAGTACCGGGAAGGTGTTGCCGTAAGCGGCGCGACGCTGCGCCGCGCTGGCTAGGTCCTACCTCCAGTACGAGAGCCACGTGAGGCCAGTCGCCGGCCAAGCGACAGCCACCGTACGGCGGAGGTGCGACCTTCCGGTGCTCCCGCGCCAAAACAAGTCGTGCTGTTCCTTTCTAGTCCTCTGCCGTGGTTGCCTCCCAAGATCAAGCCTCACGGCTGATGTCGGCGGACCGTTGCAGCTCGATACCGCTCAAAATCGAGCCGTTCGTAGCGACGCACCGCGCACCTTGCGACACACTCGCCGACGCGCACGGTGCTGCTGCCGAATCCCATGTCCGCCACCTGCCTCTTGACAGTGGGCCGACTCGAAACCACACAGCCTCTATGCCAGGCCACCTCCCGCGCTTCTCCCGACGCTCTCCGAAACGCCCGGATCAGCTCATCCCTGCAACGGTCGCGCCCGTAGCGCACGGCGCCCTGATTTGCCCCGATTTACTCTGATTTGCTCTGATTCGCTGCGAGCTACCACCATCGGAAACTGCGTGCACAGCATGCACTTCTCTATCCGTTCCTGGGACCCACCGGTCCTTTGGCAACGGACATGCACCCTGCCGAGCAACTCGAACACCGTGACTCCCTCCGTTGAACTGACGGCGCATCCATGAAACACGAATGCTACCAGATCTGTACGAATTGCGTCATGGACACCTCGGACGCCGCGATAAGGTTCGACAATCAGGGCGTTTGTGACCACTGCACAAACTTCCACAACAATATTCTTCCCAACTGGGATACAGGCAGTGGCGGTCGCAAGGCACTTGAAAAGGTAGTGACCCAGATCAAGAAGGCGGGCAACGGGAAGGAGTTCGACTGCATCCTCGGCATGAGCGGTGGCGTGGACAGCTCGTATCTCATGCATATCGCTAAGACCGAACTCGGTCTCCGCCCGCTGGTGTTCCATGTGGATGCAGGTTGGAACTCGCAGGAGGCGGTCAACAACATTGAGCGCATGGTGGACAAGCTCAAGTTGGATCTCTACACCTCCGTGATCAACTGGGAGGAGATTCGAGATCTACAGCTCTCGTTCTTCAAGGCTGGCGTCCCCCACCTGGACACACCGCAGGACCACGCGTTCTTTGCAACAATGTACAATTTCGCCGCGAAGTACCATATCAAACACATCCTCACCGGCGCAAACTATTCGACCGAGTGTGTGAAAAATCCCATCGAATGGCATTACCATGCCAGTGATCTGGTACAACTCCGCGACATCCACAGGCGGTTCGGTACACGCCCGCTAAAGCAATTTCCACTCGCAAATGTACTCAAGTACAAGTTGTACTATCGCTATTTCCGCGGAGTTCGCGTGGTCAAACCGCTGGACCATGTCCACTATGTCAAGAGCGACGCGATGCGCCTGCTTACGGACGAATATGGTCGGCAACCATACCCGCAGAAACACTTCGAGTCCCGCTTCACCAAGTTCTACGAGGCCTTCTGGCAGCCGACAAAATTCGGCATCGACAAGCGCCGAGTGCAGTTCTCCAGCCTCATTCTCACCCAGCAGATGACTCGCGAGGATGCCCTCACCGCCATGCTGGATCCGGCCTACGACCCCCTCGCCATCGAGGAGGATTTTGAGTATATCAGTACCAAACTCGGCATCTCGCCGACCGAGCTGCAATCGTATCTAGATGCCCCAAACCGAACCCATCTCGACTATAAGAACCAGATGAGCACCTTCGTTTGGGGAACAAAGGTGATGACCGCCCTCGGCATGGAACACCGCGCGATACGATGATATCGATCGTAGACTACGGGCTCGGCAACATTCGCGCCTTCGCAAACGCCTACAAGCGACTAAGGCTACCCTTCGAGGTAGTATCGACGGCCGATCGTCTTCGCGCCGCTACCAAAATCATTCTGCCCGGTGTTGGCGCCTTCGACGAGGCGATGCTGCGCCTGAGGCGTTCTGGAATGCGTGCAGTGCTCGACGAACTGGTGGTGACGAAACGGGTACCCGTGCTCGGGATCTGTGTCGGTATGCACCTGCTGGGCGACAGCAGCGACGAGGGCGTGGCGCAGGGTCTTGGCTGGGTGCCTGGGTCGGTGAAACGACTGGAAATCGAACGACTCAGCCACAGGACCCACCTCCCGCACATGGGTTGGAATCAAGTCAGACCCCGTCGTCGCCATGAGCTCTTCCGCGGCGTCGAGTCGGTCGAAGGATTCTACTTTTTGCACTCCTATCACTTCCGCTGCGCCGCCGACGAGCATGTCCTGGCAGACACGCAGTACGGGGCAAGGTTCTCTTGTGCGCTAAACCGCGGCAATGTGTACGGGGTACAGTGCCACCCGGAGAAGAGCCACGGCAACGGTCTTCAACTGCTTCGAAATTTTGGGGAGATACAATAGTGCTCGAGTCGAGAATCATCCCTTGCCTGCTCATTCGAGACGGTGGCGTCGTAAAGACTGTGAGGTTTAGGGATCCCACCTACATAGGCGACCCTATCAATGCGGTAAAGATTTTCAACGAGAAGGAGGTCGATGAGATCATCGTGCTGGACATCGATGCCAGCTCCGAGGCGCGCGCCCCAAACTACAAACTAATCGAACAGCTAGCGAACGAATGTCGCATGCCGCTGTGCTACGGCGGCGGCGTCAAGACATCCGAGCAGGCCGACCGCATTTTCTCTCTTGGTGTGGAGAAAGTGGCTGTCAGCTCCTCAGCTATCGACAATCCGCTGCTGGTGCGCGAACTCGCGAACCGTGCGGGCAGCCAGAGCGTGGTCGTCGTAGTCGACGTGAAGCGTACGCGGTGGGGAAATAGGCCAGAGGTCTGGACCGACAACGCTCGGAGAAACACCAAAGTCGCGCCGGCCGCCTGGGCCCAGAGAATGGAGTCACTGGGTGCAGGTGAGGTCGTGCTCAATTCCATCGACCAAGACGGCGTCATGCAGGGCTACGACCAGGATCTCGTTACGTCTGTTCGCGCGGCGATACACCTCCCGCTCACGGTTCTCGGTGGCGCGGGCACACTCGAGCACATTGGCGAACTGATCGGTCGAAACGAAGTCGTGGGAGCCGCGGCTGGAAGCCTGTTCCTATTCAAAGGTGCGTACCGGGCGGTATTGATCAACTATCCGAACGCCCAAGATAGGCGCGCACTTTTGCGTAAACATGCCCGCCCTTCCTGGCAACGGCACAGTACGTAGGAGTGCCTAGGAGCGCGGGAGCACGTGCGCAGGCTCCAAGCGCGTATGTTGGTCGAAAATCGTCTCTGAACGACGCTCTGCCCGGTAAACAACGCCCGTGCGTTGCCTACCGCCAAGGTGAACGTCGCCTCTTGTGGCCACTATCCCACCCGCGCACCACACGGCCTCGGTGGACGCCGACCCACGACGACCTTATAGGGCATCCAACGGCGCGACACGATGACCACCGGAGACGAAAGGCAGCGCGCGACGTTCTTGAGGCGAGTCCTCACCCTCATGACGGGCGTCGCAATCGCGCAGCTCGTTCCAATACTAGCGAGTCCACTACTGACACGGCTCTACTCGCCCAGCGACTTCGGCACATTCGCTGTCTACACGAGCATCGCGGCTTTCTTGGGAGTGGCAGCGACCGGTCGTTACCACATGGCCATTGTCCTCGCGAAGACAGGAGCGGAGGCGCGTCAGATCGCCCGACTCTCTCTGTACGTGACTTTCTGCCTGGCGGCTGCGCTGATGATCGTGGTCCTGGCCACAGCATCCTCCCTCGCCGCAGCGCTTGGCAGCCCACCGGTCGCGCCCTGGCTGCATCTGGTGCCACTCGCCGTACTCGCTACCGGCGTCTACGAAACCCTTAAGCACTGTTCTCTGCGCCGCCACAACCTTCGCCTGCTGGCATTCACTCGAGTCGTGCAGGGCACCTCGCAAGCCGCGGCGCAACTCGGCATGGGCGTCGCCGCCCTCCCCTTCAGCGGCGGACTCATCGCAGGCAGCCTGGCGGGCCAGCTCATCATGACGATGACGTTCGCGCGGGGACTATGGCGCCGAGACAACCTCGACGAGCCCAGAGCAACTGCACCTCCACTGCGCCAAGTCGCGGCTCGATACGCTCGATTCCCGCAATTTGACCTCCCCAACAGCCTGGCGACGGGCGTGGGACAGCACCTCGTCGTGGTCCTCATCAGCCACTTCGTGTCGGCCTCCGCTGTCGGTTTCTACAGCATGGCTCGTCGACTGCTGACACTACCCACACGTGCGGCGCTCACGTCGTACGCGGACGTGCTCTATGTCGATTTGTGTGAATCGCTCCGACCACCGCAGATTCTGCGTTGCATCAACGGCCATCTGATACGTCTCGCTGCCATCGGATTCGTGCCTTTTTTCCTCGCCATCCACTTGTGTCGAGCCTACATCACTCCCGTGCTGGGCAACAACTGGTCGGGCCTGGATCAGTATATGTATGTACTTTCCGTTCCCGCATTTCTTTCTATCACATTTGCTCCATTCGCCAACGTGCTTCGGGTGCTGGAACGCCAGCACATTTCCATGTATCTCAATCTGGCGCGGACCGTGGGTGCCTGCGTTGCGGTGTACGGCGCCCATGCTGCGGGCAATACCGACGGCATCCGGATACTGGTGTGGTTGTCGGCCAGCGAGATCGCAGCCCAAACGTTCAACACCCTCGTCATATCGTACCAACTCGACCGCCGAATCAATTTCGCGGTCCTCGGGGTGGCCGCTCTCGCCGTCACCCAATTCCTCTACTTCGAGGCAAATCTATGATCGAAAAATCAACATGGGCCGGAAGGATTCTCGAGACCAAACGCCTCTCCTGTCGAGAGCGTGTGATCCTCGACGTTTGCCGCGGCAAACGCGTACTCGACGTCGGCTGTGTGGGTCAGCGCGTCCCCTCGGACGATCCTGATTGGCTTCACAGTAAACTCCGCGCTCATGCCCAGCGGGTCGACGGTGTGGATATCGACACTGAGGGAATAGCTAGGCTCCGCCACGCGGGGCTGACAGTCTATCACTACGATGAACTGCTCGAGAGCGGCAATCGATACGACGTCGTGGTGATGGCCGACGTGATCGAGCATGTGAACGATCCGGTCTCATTCCTCGACACATACAGGGTGTTCCTCGTGGAGGGAGGGCAAATCGTCATGACGACGCCGAATAGCAACCGCGCCATCAATGCCATTAATGTCTTACTACGCAACGATTACGCGATCAACGCTCAGCATACGATGTGGATGTGCCCCAAGTCCTTCCTCGAGGTTGCGCGCCGCGCATCCGACGTCGAGGTCGATCGCTTCTATTGGCTGTCCGAGCCGACCACGCCCCGCCCGGAGCGTTGGATCAACCGCGTGAAGCACTCGGCGGCAAGGGCACTCTGCAGCGTTCGCCCGGCATTTGCGCCGGCCTTCGCGTTCACGCTACGATCGACGGCGACAACCCCGACACCGGGCGCGGGGGGCAAAAGATCAGGGCTGTAGCTTGCTGGCTAGGCGGCCAAAGTTGCATCACATTTGTCTGACCACGGCAGCATCGGTAACGGGCGTGGATGCCTCCCTGAGCGCAAGTCACAAACTGCGTACTTCCTGCTGCAGCGCCCGATGGTACGACTCGAAGGCGGAGTCCCAACGATCCGAAAGCTGCAAACCCCGCGCAGTCATGGCGC
>JAZGFE010000241.1:0-12171 GCA_036479215.1 Nannocystaceae bacterium
ATCAACACTTCCTGGTCGAGTCGCTCGACGCCAAATTCGAGTCCCCAGTCCGCTGCTCCCGCTCGCGCCAAAAGCTCCTTCCCCTGCGACGGACCCAACTCCTGCACGATCCGTAGGAGCAACTCAGCTAGGATCTCCTGCCCCTGCACGGCTCGTGATTTCATGTACTCCAACGTCTGCGCCGGCGACATTTTGTCCTGGAGGGCAAGGTGGGCGTCCACGAGCAACGAAGGAAACGACGGCATCGAAACGAATCCCGCAGTCGGACCCTCGGGCGCCATGCGTGCCCACTCCCGCAACAGTTTTTGTACGTAGCCACTGATCTCCACAAACCGGATCCCCACACCCGAGAACGCCGCATGATCGTCTCCTCTTAGTGCGTAGATTCGCTGGAAAAAATACTGACAGGGAAAATTCCAGTATGCGAAATTGTCCCAGTATATCTTCGTCGCCATGGCTCTGGCATGTCCATATACGGGCGCCGTACCCACAAATACGTCGAGCCCCCCCAACACAAAAGCTCGGTACTGCCGATTGAGTTCGCCTACGCGAGAGGCCAAGTCTCCCCCCTCGATATCGGCTTTGATCACTTCGACGGTAAAACAATTGGCGAACGCGATAAGATCGCTTCCCGGGCTATAGAGCGGATCGGTGAACGCCCCGGCTTCGCCCACCAACGCCCACCTATCGACAGACCACGCCCGCGCAACGCCGTTGCTGTACGCTTTGAGGCAACGAAAATCCAAGACCGTGGCATCGGTAAGATGCGCGTGGAGAGCTGGCTCGCGGCGTCGGATGAACGCCCGTACGGCTTCGAGCGTGCGCACATCATCGAAAATGTGCTCGGGCTCGTGCACCACTACGCCGACGCTGGTATGCCCCGATGACAGGGGGATGAGCCACACCCAATAGCCGTCGCCCATCAGGTGATTGGTCGAGCGCCAGCGCTCCGATGCCGCCGGCCGATCCCCCCAGCCGTGATCTTCGGGCGGCGCCATCGCGCTGATGTCGAGTCTTCCCTTGACGCGAAACCAGCCCGAATGGGCGCGATGGCGGGCGCCTCGAGCAAGCTTGAGCGTACGTCGAAGCAATGCATTGCGCCCCGTCGCATCTACCAGCCATCGAGCCTGGAGCGTGGAGGTGACACCATCATGTTGGACTTGCAGCGTATGGAGGTCGGCACCTCGCCCCACCTCAACCTCACTCACCTTCGCCCCTTCGATCAAGGTCGCGCCATCCTCTTCGATCATGGCGCGCAGGTCTTCCTCCAGCACCCCGCGATCCAGCTGGTACGAGGGCACCACGGGCTCCGTGTCGGGACCGAGTTCGCAGCGCTGCGCCAAGGGAAGATCGCCGCCACCGGGAAAGAAGCGGAGACCAAACTTCACGATGTGGCGGGCGTTGAGGTAGCCCCCGAGCCCGAGACGGGAAAAATAGTGGGATGCCAGCTCCACGCTCGATTCGCCCACCTTGTGACATGCGGCAGGCAGGGGGCGCGAAGTACGCTCTAGCACGACCACGTCCAACTCCGGCAGCTCTCGCCGCAGCTGGCGCGCGAGGGTAAGCCCCGCGAGACCTCCGCCACAGATCACCACATCGGTTGGTCTCCCCACCAAACGAGCGAGCTTTGTTTTCGCCATCGGGTCCATACCTTCGCAATTCCCCGCTTATCGGGCGCGGAGTATACTCCTGCGCGCATGCGCGCAGGAAGCTGGCTGCTCCGAGGTCCCGCTGTGGCGCTTTCCCTTGGCGTTTACTTCGCACTCGCTCCCTTCGGATACGCCGTGTTCATGGGCTTGCTGCGCCCGACCCGAGACCCGCTCCGCCGAGCGCAACGGGTGCACCAGGTATTGCACCGGGCCTTCCGCCTCTTCCACGGCTGGCTTCGCGGGCTGCGTGTCTTGCGCTTTCAGCCCGGCGGAGTCGACCTCTCGTCTCTGCCTCCCGGGCCCTGCGTATGGGTCGCCAACCACCCCACGCTCACCGACGTCACGGCCATCATAGCGACGTTGGGTGGCGCCTGCACCGTGGTCAAACCACGGCTCTTTCGGGCCTGGTGGATCCGACCTTTGATGGAGGGCGCGCAACACATCGAAGGTGCGCGCTCCCACCTCGATACCCGGCGCGTCCTCCAAGAGGCTGTCCATCGCCTTGAACAAGGTCTGCCCGTGCTCGTCTTTCCAGAAGGCACGCGCTCCCCCCCCGACAAGATTTCGCCTTTCGGACGCGGCGCGTTTGAGATAGCGTGCCGCGCCAACGTCCCGCTCGTACCGCTGCTGCTGCGCTGTGATCCCCCGTTTCTCACCAAAGAAGTTCCCCTGTACCGCCTCCCCCAATCGACGCCACAGCTACAGTTAACCGTGCTGCCCGCCCTCGACCCCGCTCTCTACGCGAATGACAGCCGTAGGCTACGGGACGCGACGGAATCACTGTACCGGCGGCTCCTCGACCCCCCGTGCGCACGCGCGCTCACGGGGCTGACACGCACGACCGACGCCCCCAAATCGGAGATCCATTGATGCAGGAATCCATCGAGGACCAGCTCAAAAAGCTCATTGTCGAGACGCTATTGCTCGAAGACGTCAAGCCCGAAGAGATCGACACCGACGCGCCACTTTTTGTCGAGGGCTTGGGGCTCGACTCTATCGACGCCCTTGAGCTGGCACTCGCCATCAACAAGGAATTCGGTGTGCGCACAAAGGAAGACGACGAACGCAACCGCGAGCATTTTTTTTCGATCCACACCCTCGCCCAGTTCATCCGGGCAGAACAGGCCCACGCCAAAGAGTCGGGCGACGGGGAGCCAGGCGCTCAAAAGCCGGGCGACAACGAAACGCACGCGAGCGGGGCGAAGACCGGCGAGGCCGACGACGAGGGCCGTGCCGATACGCGCGACGAGTGAACCGGAAACCGACGCAGCGAGGGTCCGAGCCGAGTCGCACCAGCCCTCCTACACTGCCGCGGTGGGCGGGCTCCCCACGATTCACCCGCCCGCCCGGCTACCCCCGCTGCTGCGACGCTTCCGGTTCCTGCCTGTGCTCGGACTCGTGGCCTACCCCCTGTTGGTCCACGCCGGTCTTTCGAACCACGGGCCGCGTCTCGCGGCCCTGCTGGTGTTGATCTTGCTCACACCGGCCATCCTCACACGCTTCCGGGGGCAACGTCGCTCCGCGTCCAGCCTCCTCGCAGCGATCCCTTCGATCACCGCCACCGCGTTGTTTCTAGCCGCGGTGCTCGACGCCGCCGACTTGTTGCTTTTCTTGCCCACACTGATCAACGCCTCCTTGCTCGTCGTCTTTGGCCTCACCCTACGAGGCCGCACGCGCACGCCCATGATCGAGTCCTTCGCGCGGCTCGTCGAACCCGACCTCTCCCCCGAAAAGCAGCGTTGGTGTCGGTGGTGGACGTGGATCTGGTCTGCCTTCTTTGCCGTCAACGCGACCGTCGCCGCCATCTTGGCCGCATCGGCCTCGCTCGCCTTTTGGACGGTATACAACGGGGGCGTGGCCTACGTTGTGATGGGCTGCTTGTTCGCCACAGAGTACCTATTGCGACGTCATCGCTTCGGGCCTACAGGCGGGCGCCAAAGGTCGCCCCCATGACCCTCAATCTTCTCGCTGCGTACCGCGATCCGTCGACGCCCGTGGCCGTCGACGGGACCAGCCAGCGCAGCGCAGCCCAACTCGCCCACGATGCCGCCGCCGTACGCGATGCCTTGCCACCCCCAAGTCCCGGGTCGCAGATCGCCTTGGTGTTTCGATCCGATCGCTACGCCTTCGCGGCGGCCTTTTGTGGTGCCTGGTGGGCTGGGCACGGCGTGGCCCTTCCTCCCGACACGAGCCGTGCTACGATGGCCGTACTGCTCGCGCTGCCCCGCGTCGTCGCCCTCGCACACGACACGCACGCGGGTGGCCATATCCGCGTTCCCGAGTTACTCACATCCGGCCGGGGAACAACGACGCCGGAGATCGCTTGGCCTTGCGGGCCGGCGATCTCCACGTTCTTCTCCCGAGACGCGAAGGGTGCCCTGCTCGGGCACCCACGCAGCGGAACCCAGCTACGTGCCGAAACAGCGGTCTACAGTCGAGTGTGTGCCTCTACGCCTCAAGCGACCTGGGTATCTGCCATCTCTCCCACCACCCCTTTCGGATTCCTGCTCGGTGTCTTGCTCCCACTGCGGCAGGGCGCCCGGTTTCACCGCGCGATCACGACCTCCCGCGACACCATTCGAGACGCACTCACCGACAGCGCCGTCTCCTATTTCATCGCTACACCGACTTTCCTCGAGCGACTCGAGGAAAGCGAACGGGGCGACTCGACCACAGCCATACGCCCCGCCCAGATCCTCTGCACAGCGAGCCTGACGCGAGCCACGAGCGCACACTTCGATCCCCATGGCGCACCCGCATCGACCAGCGAAACCGACCCCAGCGACCGCATCACCGAGTTGCTCGGATCCGCGGAGACCGGCGGTTTCGCGTATCGTCGAGGGTCGCACTGGAAGCCACTGCCGCACGTCCGCTGCGAAGTCGATGAAAATGGCTGTCTCGCGGTCGCCTCCCCCTTCTTTGGACTCGATAGCCTCACACTTTGCCACACCCGCGAGCGCGCCCAAACAAGCGCCGACGGGTTCGTGTATCTCGGACCCGCGGACGATCGCATCTTCCTCGGGGGAGATGCCTTCTCGGCCCGCGGGATCGAGGGCACCTTGCGAAGCATCGCGGGCATCACCGATGTCGCCGTCTTCACGACCGTGGCCTCGGACGGCCCTCATCTATTCGCGCTCATCTGCGCTGCGACCCACACTTCCGACACATTGCGGGCCCGGTGCGCGGCCCTGCTCCCACCACCGGTCGCACCTGCACTCTCCTTACGGAAGACGGCAACAATCCCGCGGGATACCGACGGCAATCCCGACCGTAGCGGATGCATGCGGCACTTCAATCTGAGAGCAGACGGGACACCACTGTCTACCACTGTGAGATGGGGTACACGACGCCTCTCCCGCGACGGTGCGACCTGCCGTCACCTCTCCAGCGCCCAGATACCTCCAGACTACGCATTCTTCGATGGACACTTTCCAGGCTATCCCGTGATGGCTGGCATCGTTCAATTGCACGAACTCGTGGTGCCTTGCCTGCGCGTAGCGAGGCCCGATCTCGGCGGCCCCCGCGAGTTCACTCGCGTCAAATTCACCGGCCGAATCGGCCCAGGTGACGCCTTGCAGGTGCAACTCACGTGGAACGAGGGACAGCCATGGGTCGACTTTCTGCTATCTCGTGGGTGTTCGCCCTGTGCGAGCGGGCGTCTTGGCTTCGAACAGCGGGAGGCCGAAGATCATGCCTGAACTCGCTCCCGCCTCACCTCCTTGTTTCCGCCCCTGTGCCGTCATTCCCACCTTCGACAATCCGAAAACCGTGCGAAAGGTGGCCGAACGGGTGCGGGCGCACATCTCCCGCGTATTCGTTGTGGACGACGGCAGCGGCATTTCCGGACGAACGCAGTGTGAGGCGCTCGCCATCGACGGCATCGCGCACGTGGAGCGGCGACTACAGAACGGCGGCAAAGGTGCCGCCGTTAAAACGGGATTCGAGCTCGCACGACGCGACGGTTTCACACACGTATTGCAAGTAGACGCCGACGCGCAACACGATCTCTCGGTCATTCCCCGGTTTCTTGCAGCCGGATCAACCCAGCCCGAGGCACTGGTCCTCGCGCACCCGGTATACGATGCCAGCGCGCCCGCAGCACGGCTCATCGCGCGTCGGTTCACACGTTTTTGGGTGGACCTTGAGGTTGGGCCGCACCGAATCACGGACGCTATGGTTGGCTTTCGTCTCTACCCCCTACCCGCGGCCATGAAGGCGGCCGCAGCGGGCAACCGAATGGACTTCGACATCGAGATCGCCGTCCGTATGGTCTGGGCTGGAGTCAACGTCGTCAATCTACCTGTCGCGGTGCACTACCCCTCGCGCCAAGATGGTGGCGTCTCCCACTTTCAACCCTTGCGCGACAATCTGCGTTTTGTGTCCCTGCACAGTCGTCTGTGCACGCTCGCCGCGGTCCGTAGCGCAAAAACCCTGCTAAGGTGGCGCAAGTGATGACCTCGAAATCGAAATCGAAGTCGAAACCCCAGCCGAAGCCGCAAGCGCAGTCAAAGCCCGCGACCTGGCTCAACCGTTCGGAACGAGGGCTCGCCCTCGGAATCAGTTCAGTCTTCTGGTTTGCCACCATCTTGGGCCGCACGCCAACGCGCGCGTTCATCCGAATCTTGGCGTTCTACTACTGGCTATTTGATCGCACAGCTGCACGCGCCTCCCGTGAGTGGCTTGAGGCCGTGCACGGTCGGCCGCCAACTAGACGCATGGTCTATCAGCATCTGTTGCGATTCGCCCAGGTCACGCTCGATCGCATTTTCTTGCTCCAAGGAAAAACAAACGGGCTCAAGTTTACGCGCACGGGAGATCACTATCTCCAAGATCTGGCTGAAAACAAAAGAGGAGCAGTCTTGGTGGGGGCGCACCTCGGCAGCTACGACGCCGGCCGCAAAGGCGGTGCCGCAGATCATGTACCGATCAACATCGTCGGCTACTTCGAGAACGCGCGCCTGATTAGCGCACTATTCGCTCGGCTCAACCCCAAGCTCGCCACCAACGTGATCCACATCGGCGGCGATCCCATGAGCTTCATGGTCCGCGTACGTGAGCGCATCGACGCGGGCGAACTCGTGGCTGTGCTCGCCGATCGAGTAGGCCTGGGCGAACGCAGCGTCCCTGCCAAGTTCTTCGGCCGCGAAGCCCGATTCGCGGCCGGCCCTTTCCTCATCGCGTCGATCCTCCGCTGCCCTGTATATCTGGTCTTTGGGCTCTATCATGAGCCGAACCACTACGCATTGTACTGCGAACCTTTTGCCGAACGACTCGACCTCCCGCGAGGAAGACGCGACGAGGCGCTGCATGACGTGGTACAGCGCTACGCAGACCGTCTCGAACACTATTGTCGGAAGGCGCCCGACAACTGGTTTAATTTTTACGATTTTTGGAGAGTCGCATGAATCCGACTCCCACACTCAACGTCTGGCCGCCGCCTAACTCGCCCGCGCCATTTCCATCTAGGCCGCACGGGTACAGCGCTGGCCACCACGAACCGCCGTCGAAGGACGCCACAAAAGGAACCAAGTGAGCCGCCTCGACCACGCTGCCACACTCGACATCGAAGTTCCGTTTCACGACTGCGACCCGCTCTTCGTCGTCTGGCACGGTCGCTACTTTCAGTATATGCAGCGCGCTCACAGCCTCCTTCTCCGCAGCCATCGGCTCGACGTACCCGACCTACTGGCCATGGGCTATCAAATGTACGTAACGGACACGCGCTGTCGCTACATGTTCCCGCTCAGCTACGGCGACACGGCACGGATCACCGCCTGGTTCACCACCTTGCGCCCACTGCTGCGTGTCGCCTACGACATCAGAAACGTCACGAAAAGTCGGCGATGCGCCCGTGCTCACACCGTCACAGCTACGACCGATACCCATGGGCACCTCATCCGAGACACCCCCGATGCACTTCTCAAACGTCTCCCCCAACTCTAGGCACCGAGTACCGACAGCGGTGGCCGTGGCGACGGCCACGGTGCTACTCGCGGGACCCTCGAAAGCGAGCGCCTCACATCGTGGGACCCACGCCGCCGTAGCTCATGCCGCAGGGGCCTCAACCACGGACCCATCACCAGCGGTTGCCCCCGGCGTCTCGCCTACGGCGGATCTCGATCTCCAGACATTGCTCACTGCTTTCTCCGAGATGCCTGGCCTGCAAGCCCGCTTCGTGGAGGAGAAGCATATGCGACTGTTGGCCGCGCCTCTGGTGAGCAAAGGTCGGCTCTACTTCACGCGCCCGGGGTACCTGGCGCGTCATGTGGAAAGCCCAAGCCCCTCCAAGGTGCTGATCTCCCCCGACATGCTGCGATACAGTGACCGCAGCGGGGAGGGCCAGATCGATCTACGAGCTCGGCCCGACGTCAAGCTATTCGTAGAATCGTTCGTGCGGGTGCTCGCCGGCGACGAGGCCGGCCTGGCCACCGTATACGCGATCTACTTCGAGGCCCCGACCGCCGCGGCTATGGGATGGACATTGGTCCTCACGCCGAAGAGCCTATCATTGCGTAAACTCATCAGCCGTCTGACGATCACGGGCCAGGGTCTCGCGGTACACGAGCTCAAGGTTGAGGAAACCAGCGGCGACTGGTCGGTGACACGGATAAGCGACGTCAATCCAGCGCGAATTTTTTCGATGGAGGAGCGCCGGCGCCTGTTCGGAGCGAGCCGCGAGTGATCGAAACGCAGCGACGCACGCTGCTGGTGACCACCCTGCTGCTGCTCGGCCTGGGATGGTTCGTGTGGGCCCATTTCAAAATCACCACCGACATCACCCATTTCCTGCCGTCGGGCGACGAGCGGGAGGAGGCCGAGCTCTCCCGCGAGATCGCCAACAGCGAGCTCAGCCGTACCATGATCCTGATGGTGGGAGCCCCGGACCAAGCGGCCAGCCTGCTGGCGAGCCACGAATTCGAAGCAAAGCTACGGGCCGATCCTGAAATCACAGACGAACTCGCTTTCTTGGAAGGCGGACCGCCCCCCGGCATCGATCAAGCGGTATGGGAGCTCTATCATCCGCGACGTTTCTCGTTCCTCGCGCCAGACGCCACATCCGCGGCGGTCCGCATCGGCGAGGTGGGCGTACGCGAAGTTGCGGCCCGTCTCAAGGCCAAGCTGGCGTTGCCCATCTCGCCGCTCATCGGCCGACTCGCCCCCGAAGACCCCTTCCTTACCATATCCGGCTTGTACGAGCGCTTTGAGCGGGCACGAAACGACGGTATTCGTGTGGTTGGAGATCGTTTTGTCACGGCGGATGGCCACCACACGGTGCTCTTCCTCGGAACCATTGCCTCGGCCTTCGACGCCCAAGCGCAAGCTCCACTACTCGAAGCCATCGACCAAGCCTTCGACGCGGTCAACGCCGCTGCCTTGAGCACCCTGACCCTCCAGCAAAGCGGCATCAACCGCTTCGCCGTGCGATCGGAGCGGGCGATCAAGCGTGACATTGCCCGAGTCTCGCTCGTGAGCATGATCGGGCTCGTCCTACTCTTCACGTTGCTATTTCGATCGTGGATGCTCGTCGCTCTGACATCGATGCCGATCGGCATCGGGATGCTCTCGGGCTGCGCCGCCTGCTTGGCCGCGTTCGGGCAGATCCACAGCCTCACCTTGGCCTTTGGAGCTGCCCTCATCGGCGTGTGTATCGACTACACGGTCCACCTCTACTGCCATCACGCCCTTGCTCCAGACCCAGCCGGCCCCCATCGCACGTTGGCTCGGATCTGGCCAGGCCTGCTGCTTGGAGCGGCCACCACGGTCACCGGTTTCGTTGCACTGGGCTGGTCCTCCTTTCCCGGTCTCCAAGAGGTGGCCCTGTTCGCCTCGGTCGGGATATCGGCAGCTCTCGCCGCCACACGTTGGTTGCTTCCCCCCTTACTGCCCCGCACCCCGCGCCCCGTACACCTCACAGCGGCGGTCGCCCGCTGGCTCGAGAGCACATTGACAGCCATGCGGCGGCGTCGATTCATACTCTGGCTGCTGTTGGCGGCCACCGTGGCGTTACTGTCCATCGGCATTCCCCGTGCGCGCTGGGACGACGACGTCACGGAGCTGCGTCGTCTCGATCCCCAATTGGTCGCCGAGGACGAGGCCGTGCGAGATCTCGTCGCTCGCTTCGAGCAGCGTCGTTTCGTGATCGCGGTCGCTGCAGACGACGAATCGGCCCTACAGATCAATGAACAGGTCGCGGATCAGTTGCGCGAGGCCCAAGAAGTTGGTGAGATCGGAGGCTATCGAAACGTTTACAACCTGCTGCCGAGCGCACGCAGACAACGAGCTGTCGAGCAAGTGGCCCGCACAGCAGACGATCTGATCCCACGTATGCGGCGAGCCCTCGAAGACGAAGGATTCCACCCAGAGCTATTCGCACCCTTCGAACACGCACTGACAGGCCGGTCCCCGCCGCCACTCACCTTCGAGGACCTGGCAAGCTCCGCACTCGCGCCCATGGTGCGCTCGTTTCGGATCAGCTTGGGGGACAAGGTCGCTTTTCTCACCTTCTTGCACGACATCCGCGACGCCCCCGCCGTCGCGTCCCGACTCGCGCCAATCGCCGGAGCGAAGCTCCTCGATCACGGAGGCATCATGGCGCGTGCCTACGAGGGCTATCGAGAACGCATTGTGGAACTATTGTTCGTCGGGTTGCTCGCCATCGCCTCGATCTTGGCTGCCCGCTACCGCGACCTCAGGATGACCCTCGCCGCACTGCTGCCGGCACTACTCGCCGCTGGCGCAGCGGTAGCCGTATTGGCCCTGGTGGGGGTGCCGCTCAACGTCCTTTCATTGACCGCCTTGCTGATGGTGCTCAGCATCGGCGTGGACTACGGCGTATTCCTGACCGAAGCGCACATCCAGTCAGAGAACATCGGCCCCACATTGCTGAGCCTGGTCGTGGCCTGTGCCTCCACGGTGCTCGGGTTTGGCTTGCTGGCACTGTCAGATCATCCCGCGCTCATGAGCCTCGGACTCACTGCGGGGGTCGGTGTGCTCGCCAGCTTGATGATTGCGCCGACCGTCTTGGTGTTGACCAGACCACGAAAACAGCGATGAGCTGCCGGGCGCAACTGGTTCTGGGCGGGTTCTTGATCCTTGCGGCACGATGCGGAGTCGCTCCAGGCCAAACGGCGCGAGCACCTGATGTGGCTCCGGCCCCCGGCGAAGCCGACAGGCCAAACGGCCGTGCGCCCGGGGCAGCAGTGCGGGAATCGTACCCCGGGCGACTGCGCACACCGACGGTGATGCAAGGTGACTTCATGTGGAGGCAGCGCGTCACCGCGCGTTGGGAAGCGGGGTCCCGAGGCTTCGATGCGGTCTTGCAGAAGCAGGGCGGCGTGCTCACGCTACTCGGCCTGACACCCATGGGCACCGCGGCGTTCGTGATCGTTCTCGACGGCGGACAGCTCAGTTTCGACAACCATACCCACCAAGAGCTTCCCTTTCCGCCGCGCTATATCATGCTCGATGTGCAGCGCGTGTTCTTTCCCTGGCTCGCCCCAGGGCAGCGCCAGGGGCGTGTGGGGAACGAATACGTGGAGGAAAGTTGGATCGATGGCCGCCTCACTCAGCGTACCTTCCGAAGACTCGACGACAACCCAGCGGGGAAGATTCAGGTCACCTACAATAATTGGGAGCGAGGTGCAGCTGCGCCTCGTGAGGCAGTGCTGGACAATCTCTGGTTTGGCTACCAGCTCATCATCGAAACCATTTCTCAGGAACGCTTGTCGGATCGAGATGAAACCGCATCAGATTGCGGACAAAGCAAGACGATCGTTTCGAGCCCACCCTTGTAAGATCTCTGTATTCGAAGCTTCCGTTCAACGTTCTTGCAGTTCGGACGGCGCCTACGCCGAGCCGTCGTCTCCCGAATCAAGAGGAATTTTCGCCCGGGGTTTCGCCCGTAGTTTCGGCGGTGGTTTCGGCGGTGGTTTCGGCGGTGGTTTCGGCGGTGGTTTCGGCAGTGGTTTCGGGGACGATCTGGCACCCTGCGTGGGTTGTGCGGACTCGGCCACGGGTCACGCTCGGCGTCGTGCTCGATGACGACATCGTGCTCATCGACGACACCGGTATGCCCGTGCTCGACGAGAGCAAGCCTCGAACTCGGCGACGAGCGGGCCGGCCCGGCCCGGCCCGGCCGTCGAGTACATCCGAAAGGTCTACGAGGTCGAGGCGCGCGTCAAAAGGCTCGGACTCGATGCCGGCGGACGCCTCGCGCTGCGCCAGGAAGAATCGCTGCCGTTGCTCGCCGCCTTTTTCGAAGTAACCGTTCAGCCTCCAATATTCTCGATGCGAACTGCGCTTTTTCGGCTCGCGAACCACGCGTTTTGAAAAAAAGTGAGGGATCGACTTCGCTGGCGTATCGTGATCTAACGATCGAGTGACGCTGTTGGACGCACTCGCTCAGCTGAAGGAGAAAGATGCCCAGCTGAAGGCGAAAGACACCCAGCTCAAAGAACGAATCTTCGAATTACTCCAGCGGGTTTGTGAAAACGACGCGCTGAAGACCGAACGATCGGCCCAA
>JAZGFE010000242.1:0-15960 GCA_036479215.1 Nannocystaceae bacterium
GCTTCTGCCGGCGTCACGGAGACGACGTGTCTCCCACCCGCCCCGAGTTCATAACTAGAAGAAATACCCCTCCCAAAACTACACATTCTCGTTCCACCTCTAAACAGAACATTCCTCCTCCTGACCCCGTCTGCCTCATACACAAAAAATCTGACACCCTCTGATCGGCAAACCACACGTACAACGACGTGGTGACGAGGGGGCCCACAAGGGCGACACGCCACAGAACGTGCTGTAAACGCAGGGGCAATCGGCTTGCGTGCGTACAAGCTAGCCACACCGCGGCCACGAAAATTGTGCTGTGCACAACATAGGTGAGCACCCAGCTGGTGACCGTCCACAGCGCAGACACATCGAATACTGCACCTAGCATCAGCCGTTCCTCCTTTCCTTGTCCGCGATGAGGCGCTTCACTTCGGCCAAGTCCGCCGCGTCCACGGAATCGGAACCGATGAGCTGGGCGAGCAACGCACCCACGTTCCCGCCATACAGTGCATCGGTGATCCGTGACAGCACCGATGCGCCCATTTTCTCTTGGCTGAGTACGGCCCGATACACGAATTGGCGCCCCTCACTGCGGTGGGCGACCCAGCTTTTTTTCTCCATACGTCGCAACACGGTGGCGACGGTGGTCACAGCGAGGATCTGGCCGTTGGTGGCGAGCTGGGCTTGCATCTGCGCGACGTTGGCTTCACCGAGTTCCCACAGGGCGCGCATGAACGCCAACTGCATGTCACTGAGGGGTTGAGATGGCACGACTACATGTGTAGTTCACGCTCGCCGAAGAAGCAACTACACATGTAGTCGTGACTTCGCGATCGCGCGTGAGTTGCGCTGTTCCGGCTCCCGGTGAGTGAGAGGGGCCTTAAGGGCGCGTGCGATGTCGGTGCTCCTCATTGGACGCCGTGCTGGCGACGAACAGCAAGTGGACCCCGTCGAGCTTGAGGCTCTCTTCGACAACATCCGTAGTGTCCGCAACGTGGGTTCGATGTTCAGATCCGCCGACGGTGCCGGCATCGGACATCTTCACCTTTGCGGATTCACCCCAACGCCCGACCATCCGCAGCTGCGCAAGACCTCGCTGGACGCGGAGGCGTCCGTCCCATGGACACAATCTCCCGACGCGGTGGCCACAGCTGACCGACTCCGTTCCCGCGGCCATGTGCTTTGGGCCGTAGAAGGCGGTCCACGATCCGAGTGTCTGTACGCGCACGACACGCTGGCGAGACTGCCCGCCTCCGGCACCCTCGTCCTCGTTTTCGGCCATGAGGTATCCGGAGTGGATCCCCGCGTGATCGACCGCTGTGCTCACATCGTCAGGCTACCGATGCACGGCATCAAAGGGTCGCTCAACGTTGGGACTGCGTTCGGTATCGCGGCATATCATCTGACCTTCGCGTCGCGACCCCCGACCACGAAACCGCTTAATACGGCTGCCATCTTCTCGGAGAACTTGCAGAAGTAGGATCTCGCTGCGCGCCCAACATCACAACAAGACGCAATCGTACGGAACCTACTGGGATGGCCCTGAAGTCTCTGGATCGCATCCATCTCGCAGCGGGTCCTTGTCGGCGTGAGTCCACACCAGGAGTGCGGATGTGCGAGTGATGAACCATTCGCTCCGAGTCCCGCGCTCGATACGAAAGCTCTCCGAATGGGCCCCTGGAACCCCCCTTGTCCTCCCTCCTTCATCGTGTCTCGCGGCTTCGCGTTCTCGAGCGCTCGAAATCAGCACGCGCACCCAAAGCCTCGGAGGTCGATCGAGACACGGTGACGATGGCGATGCCCACAACACGCCCAAGATTCTTGTCAGAGCGCCGGCGAGGTTTTCATCTGCCCCCCGAACGGGGGGCGTTGGTAGATATGAGCTCCACCCATTCGGAGCATCGCGTGTACCGCACACCAGGAGATTCCGAGCTGCAGCACGAGCTCCTTGTGCCGCCGCACGGGCGTGGTATAGGTGCCGCCGCATGATACACAATCAAAATCGTTTTTGCCTGCCTGCCTGCCTGCCTGCCTGATACTGTCTGTCGTCGTTGCGGCTTCTGTCGCATGCGGCAGCATGCCGCAACGACCCCGAGATCGCAGACCGAATCCCGGCGGATTCCGTTCGGATCGAGATCCGGCTGAAACAAGCAAGATCGGCACCCATTACCTTTGTCGATCCTCACGAGGTCGTCCATCGGTTCGAGAACGAGCAAGCCTTGGAGGATTGGCTCCACTTAACTGGGACCGATCAGCGCCTCGCACACTGGGATCGTTTCGTAACGGAGCGCGATTTCTCGATCACCGAAGGCCTCGCCCAGCTGCCCGCGGATCATCCTGATGTGGTTGCCTATCTCGCGTCGTTGGACGCCGAGACCTCCACAACACGCGGATTCTTCAGCCTCTACGACGCGACCAACTGCAGCCACCACCTCTCGACCACGTGGGGAGTGCCCATCCCCCGTATGGTCAAATCGAAACGTAATCGTATTAGTTCGGTGAAGCCGCGGGTCGGGCTCGACCTGATCCTGTTCAACAAGACCTGGTTTCGTGGCTCCCGCATCTGGATCACACCGCTCGCCGCCGGCGGCACGAGCTGTCGTGACTTGAGCTCGTCTGGCTGGAATTTCAACAACAAGACGGAATCGTACGGCAGCTTCTAGGGCGGCCTTCTGACAGTGGCGCCACTTTGGCGCGGATCACATGCAGCGCACAACATCGAGGTCTAGATGCTGAATCGTGCGGGGCCAGGCGGGTCGCGTCGTGAAACGTACAACGATCCGAACGCGACCCGCCATGGAGAAACGACGCACGTTCTCGACTGCTTTCATCGCGGGAACAGTCGTATCGGCTCTCCTCCACGTTGCCCTGTTGGCGTCTCGCTGCGATCCTGCCATGCCGCTACACGGTACCTCGCACCGGCGAGCGGAAGACATTGCTTTGGTCCGTTACCTGCCGTGGTCGCGTATTGTGGAATCGGGCCACCTGCCGGATCCTGCACCCAAGTTCAGCGAACAAGAACCACTAGCTGAACCTCGGGGCGGATCAGTTTCCCTACCGAGGGGGAGCACGGTGCCCCGTAAACCACAGCCCTCGGAGCCACCCACCCAACCTGCGTCGGACACTCTCACCCGCGCCACGCCTCCTCATGGTTCCTCGTCGGAAAAACGTGTGCAACGCGTCGCATCTTCTGCCTTGCCGTTGGTGGGACAGCGTCCTTCCCGACCTCGCGCGAGTCCGCACACACCACGGTACACGCCGAGGTACACGCCAAACATGCGAAGGTTTCTAAATCTGGGGTCGCCACGCGACCCCAGGCCCGTCAAAATTGCGGATCGGTTTGCCAGCGTTCCGGCCGGGCTCGCGCGCAAGCGGAATGGGACGTACGCCTACGAGGACCCAACTGGTTTGTTTATGGCGACTATCCGCACCGACGGAAGCGTCGACGTGGATACCAAGGGGCTTGTCGCGATGGAGCTGTGTCTCGGCATTTTTTGCGGCGCGAGCGGTGAGTGGCGGTTGAAATCGGCGCGCGACGGCAAGCGGCCCCGCAGTCGTATGCAGGCGTCCATCCGCGCAACGGATCGGGCAACGGGCCGCGCGGCGCCATGGGCCCACGAGCTGATCCGCGAGGGACGCGATGTCCAAGCAAACCTGACTCCCATGCGAGCGGTGGCCAAGTTCGGGCCGGCGCCCGACCCTACGCGAAAACTTCAACTATTCTTGGAGCGCACCGCGGCGTTTCGGCGAGGTCTTGCCACCCGCTACGCGGAGCGAAACATTGATCTGGCGATGCGGCGGATGAGTCGTGATCTGCTTGTGCTTTGGAACGACTCGACAACTTCGCCGCCGGAGAAACGGCGAATACTTTTTGACCTGTGGCTAGAATGCGACATCGGTCCGAACACTCCCGAAGAATCTTCCACGATGGACATATTTCGCAGACGGTCTGCTCGCAGAGGACGACAGCGAATCGAGCGGTTTATTCGGCTACACGCACCGCAGCAAAGCCCGGGCGCCTACACATCGACTGAGATCGCACTTTTTAATCGATTCACCGCCCCAGGCACCCGTTTTGACCCATACACCATGGCGGATATTAGCGGGAATGAAGCACCGTGAGAAGTAGGTTCGCCCTCACAGGCGTACACCGCCGGGCCGCGTGCGGTGGCCTACGCCATCCCGACAGCCCCCCTGGTGCCACCCAACCTCGTAGGACAAGGCCTCAAGCGGAGCCCATGCGATGTCTCGGTTGGCCCTCGTGTGTCCTTGTGGCCCTGTGGGTCTGGCTCGGTAGGCTCGGGTTCGCTGTAGGGTGCTCACCCAACGTCGCCTTCGCGGTCCAGCGTCACCGCCAGCCCTCGTTCGTCGAACACAACGCTGCCGGCACCAAGCTGCCGGATAATCATGCCGGTTCCCGTCCGACCGATCTCCAGCCAGTGCCCCAAGCTCGAGCGACGAACCAGGGCGACCAGGGCGACCAGGGTGACCGGGGCGACCGGGCTGACCGCGGCAACCGGGTCGGCACTCGCCTGACGGGAAGTGTGAGGCACGCGGGCCGCCGCACCCCCGTACCCGGCGCTCAAGTCAGTGTGCTCACGTCGGACAACCGTCGTGTACTCGTCCAGACGGAGACGGATGCCAACGGTGACTTCGTACTCTCCGGCGTGGATCGTGGCACAACCAAGCTGGTGATCACCGCCCCTGGGTATGACCGACTCGACGCCGAAATATCGGATCCCGTGCGGCGTCGTTTCTCCCAGGTCTACTACCTACGCAAGGCGGCATTCAACCCCTACAAGACCACAGTGAGCGCCGGTCAGACGGAAACGGCACCCACAGAGCATCGTCTCATCCGCGATGAACTGGAGATGGTGCCAGGCGCGCGCGGAGATCCACTGCGCGCCGCTCAAAACCTTCCGGGAATGTCGCGTACGCCATTCGGCCTCGGGCTACTCATCATGCGCGGCGCGTCGCCACGCGACTCGACCGTGTATCTTGGTGATCACCCAATCCCTCGACTTTATCACTTTGGGGGTCTCAGCTCAGTCTTTCAATCGAATCTCCTCGAGAGCCTCACGGTCATGCCGGGCAACTTCGCAGCGCGGTATGGAAACACCATCGGCGGCATCCTACAAGCGAAGCCACGACGTGGAACCAACGACAAGGGCGTTCACGGCCATGGCGACCTCAGCTTGATGGACCTCAGTCTACGTGCCGAAACCCGAGTCAAGCGAGGCAACGTAGCGATCGCGGCGCGACGTAGCCATGGGGATGCCCTCATCGGCCTGATACTGCGCGCCACGGGAGATCCCCCCCTCCCCATCCCGCGGTATTGGGACTATCAGGCATTGTTCGATCATCCTACAAAGTCCGGATTCCTGTCGCTGCGAGCCTTCGGGTCGGATGATCGACTCGTGCTGGTGCCGAAGCGCCGGGGCGAAACGCCTCTGCAAAACGCGTCCGCGTTTCATCGAGCCGACCTCGTCTATCGAGCCAGGGTGGGTCCATGGAAGTTCCTCCTGGCTCCATCGTACTTGCGGGACACTCACCACACCTATCTCCGTGGGGAAGGTGCCGCGTATCGAGCGCGCCGCATTTCCGACCGCATCTCCTCGCTGGCCGAAATGACCCGCCGGTTCAGCCCGCGGTGGAGCACGACATTGGGGAGCGAAACCAGTGCGACGTGGTGGAGGAGCCAACTTGCTTCAACCGGAGATCTCGACAATCATGCTCTGAAAGGCGCATCGATCGAGTCCGCGCTGTACACAACATTGCGCCTCCGCGTGGGTGGCCTTTCCCTCATCCCGGAGCTTCGATACAGCCAGTTCGGGGCCAACGTAGCCTCAAGCATCGACCCGCGACTGCGCAGTCGATGGCGCGTTACGGGTGATATCAGTGTGACGGCCAGCGTCGGCTTGTTTAGCCAGGCACCATCATATGCCGCACCAGCAGCGAACCAGATTCAACTCACGCTCTCCCCAGAACGAGCATCGCATCTCAGTTTGGGTATTTCGCTACGTACGAAGTACAATCTCAAACTTTCTGCCACTGGCTACTACAAGCGCAGTTGGAACATCCTTTGGATTCCCCAAGAAATCATGTTCTCTCCCGATCTGACAAATTACCAGACAACGCCCGACAACAACGCTTACGGGAGAATGTATGGTACCGAGATCTTGATCCGAAAGAACCTTACGCGACGGCTCTTCGGATGGATCGCGTATACATGGAGCCGGAGCGACCGTCGAAGACAGGCATCAGCGACATGGGTCTTACATCCCTTCGACCAACCGCATGCACTCGTCGCAGTAGCAGGTATCAAGTTGCCGCGGCGCTATCGCCTCAGCACACGATTTCGTTTCACATCTGGCACGCCCTACACACCGTGTGTCGCGCGTGTTTTGAATGCCCAGAGCGATCAGTACGACTGTCTTCCCGGAGCGGAGAATGGCGCCCGAAGCGAGCCCTTTCACCAACTCGATCTCCGTGCTGACAAGACGTGGATCGGCCGAAAAACGAGTACATCACTGTATCTCGATGTCAACAATGTATACAACCGAAGCAACGTAGAAATGACGATGGTCAACGCAGGAACTACAGGACCAGTCGTGGGACTTCCTATCTTACCGATTTTCGGCATGAGGGTGGATTTCTAATGCACCCCAAGATCTCCTCACGAGCGGCGCTTCTCGGTATTCTCCTGGCGCACACTGGCTGCGAAGAGGACTATCGCTACATCGACCCCCGGATGATAGACGCACCCCGTGCTACGGCACTACGGTTCGTAGTCGTGGAGGCGATACCCCACGGCTACGAACGTCCGGGGTCCGATCTTGCTCCACGCACGACTGCGGTCCCCTTTGAGCAGGTCCACCTCGAGACGTCTATTGTCGACGCGAACGGGCCGTACACCGCAACGGAGATAGCGGAGCAAGTGGCCCCTATCTGGCTTGCCTGTCTCGGTAGTCCTCGTCCGACCACGCTGTCGCCGGAACATCCGCTGGATTGTTTTGTACGGGGCAGACCCACAAGTGTTGGTGCGACGCCGCGGTGTCGCACCCCATCGATCTCGGAGATCCAAGCGGATGGTGTCCCCAGTCTCGACGGTATCTGCCGGATCGAACCTGGGGTCGATGCGCGCGTCACCGTGCCGCTAGCGCAGGAGTTCCTGACGGACGGATTCATGGCCATGGCGATGATAGGCGGCGCAGCCGGGGTCTCATCCGAGACATGCGCCAACCGCTTTCTGAGCGGCCACCAGGTCCCCACCGCGTGTATCGCCGCACACGGCCGACTCCGACTCGGACCGAAGGATATGCTGGGGGACATCTTGGCGACGCACGGCCTCTCGGAACTCGGTTTAGGCGACTCAGAATCCGCGGAACAATGGCCGCCAGACCGACACGTGCGTATTCGCAGTTTTCGCGTCGTCGAAATCGAACTCGATGGCGGGCGCGAACGTTCGACGACCCAGGGCACAGCGGAGGCGGTAGAGATCGATGTCCCTCCAGGGGGGCTGTTCGAGGTCAATCGCAACATGGGGTACACAGTTCATCCCGAAATCGACCCACGAGATGCCCAAGTCCACCACAACGGCAGGGATCAGGAACAACTCAGAGTAGCTTGGTACTATACGCGCGGGAGCGGCCGACCATCGTACGTTTCCGATCGAAATGCGGACCTCCTCGACCTCGACTGGTCCCCGGGAGACAGTTTTTTGGAGCAACGCGCGGTAGCGCCAGTGGAACGCCGAGCACATATTCACGTCGTCGTCCACGACGATCGCCAAGGCGTCGGCTGGGCTTCGCTCGCGCCGTCCATCATGGGTCCCATCCCTTAAGTCTGACTCGTGTCTAAGTGATCGATACCGCACGAAAGTCAAAGACGATAGGCCTCGGTGGGGGTGGTCCGTCACCATTCGCTCGGCTTTAGATGAGGAAATCAGGGCCGACCGCTATTGCGAAGCGATCGGCCGGTATCACGTGAATGATGAACAAACTACATGCGCACGCGTGCACGGGGGGCGGATCGCCACATCGTCATCGCACGAGGTCGGACGAGCTCTCCGCGCCGAGTCAGGCGGAGGCCTCCTCGGAAGTTCAGGCTAGGTGCAAGGGCGGCGACTCGTTATGTGCCATCACATGCGGTCGGTCGTGCTGGCCGCCGATGGCGTGTGCTTCTCGATAGCTATCGATGGCGCGTGCCTTTCGTCGAGCTATCGATGGATCTCGCACGACCGGACGGTCATTCGTCGGGGCGGACGGAGCCATGTTCGTCGATCATTTTATCCCACAGTCCGGGAGCGGTGACGAAACCGGTGTCGTCGAGTACCAATTGGCGGCGGACGCTGGCTTGTCTGTATATTTTCGAGGGGCTGTCGGGCTCGGCGGGATCGCTGTCGCGGATGGTGACCTGCTCGTTGATCTCGGCGGTGCCTTCCTCGAACCGGAGGCTTCGGACGACCTCGAAGCGACGGGTCCATCCGTTTTCGAGGGTGTCCTCCCGGGACTGGTCGAGCAAGAAGACGGCGGGACCGAGGCATGCACCCTTCGCGTCGAGGAGGGCGACGTTGCGGAACGTTGCATCGACGAGGGGTACGAGTCGCACCAGTGTGTGGCAGTCTGTGGGCTTCTCCGGGTCGGAACATTGGTCGCTTTCGATCACCAAGATCTCCATCTCGGCCATGGACTCGAGGCGGAGTTGCGCCTTGTGGGCTTGCGCCGTGAGGCTGCCGATGGCTCGCACTGCGATGCCTCTGTCGATCCACTCGGCGAGGGCGACCGGCCCCGTGGCGTTGCCGCCTTCGTGGTGTGTGGCCTGGACCCAGACCAGCATCTTTCCGTCGGCGGTGGGGGTGAGCAAAAGGTCTTCGGGCGTGAGCGGGCGAGGAGGAAGCGGTGTTCCAGGGTCGCTGATGTCGGCACAGCTCGGCGGGCCGACCAGCGTCTCAACCCGGATCTTCGCTCCCCGGCAGTCGCGTGGCGGGTCGGGAAAGCGGAGGCTGGCGCGATCGAATCCGCGCAGCATGATCGAAAACCATACGTCCGGGGGTAGTTGCTGGCTTTCGGATTCCTGGGCCCGCTCCGCGGCGACCTCCGCGAGGCAGATCGGCATGACGCCTTGGGGTGGCGGCTTGCAGCCGAGGCCGAGGAGCGAGGTCAGGGCGGCAATCCGGCCGAGGTTTGACATGGGCGGATGCTACGCACTGTCGTGCCGGGCGGCAATGGTGTCAGGCTGCTTGCGCGGGCTGACGCAGCGGTTCGTTCGCAGGTGCGCAACCGCAACGTGGATCCGTGAGGGCAAGGGAGTGAGGGCAGGGAGCGCAGTGGTGTAGCATGGGCCAGCTCATGTTGGCGGGACGGGTTTCTGTGATCACCGCGGTGACACTGGTCATGGTCGGCGCGTTTCGGTTCGCCACCGACACGCTGCACGAACTCGATCCGCAGTACTGGGAGGTGGTGCAAGGCTCCGGCCTGCGTTATGTGATTCGGGCGCCGAGTGATGGCACCGTACTCGGTTGGCTCAACGCGCAGTGGTTCAAATTACTGTCGATTCCCTGCGGTATCTCGCTCATCTTCTTCCTGCGCAATCGATACGGCTCGGGCACCGCCGACGAGGGGGCGTTGGAGTTTCGGGACTGGGCCGTGCGTGGGGTATGGATCGGGTGATTCTTCGTGGCCTTCACGGTGATTGAACTCCAAAAGCAGTTCTCGATCCTCGGTTTTGGCAATCACCTCATCGCTGGCGAGAACCCGTGGCTGAACCACATGGCACACATAGCCAGCGCGTGGGCAGCCTGGCGGCTCAGCGGAAGCTACACGTTCGGCGTGGCCGAAGAGGACGCCTAGAGCGTGCATGCGGCGCTCGTGCGCCGTAGTTCACAAACCGGAGCGACGCGGCCGGAGTTGGAGGCGCACGGTGTCGGCGGTGTCGGCGGTGTCGCATCGAGCGGTGGCGAAGACGAGCGCGGGTGGAGCGTTGGGTTATTCTTCAGGCGAACGAACGTACTCTTGATAGCTGCTGGCGAACGCCTCACCGAACACGCTGCGCATCAGATTCGTATCCGCCGTGAGCTCGCCAAATCGTTGGCGATAGGCTTTCCACTGTGCACGTGTGGGGGTGGGCCACCCGCCTGGCGTGGCGTGTTCGATCACGTCGGGATCCAGCGCGCGAAGGCTGGCGCGTACCCCCACCAGCGTGGCGTTCATGAGCGCGACTTGGTGGATCATTAAGCTAGCGAGGCTGGTACGGAGCTGATCGGATCGGGTGCCTGGAGCGGCGCGCCAGTCGAGGAGGTATGCGAGCAGTTCCTCGGCGCTTTGGGCCTGCTGTAGCGGACCCCGGTCGCGCATCAGGGTGACGCCAAGCTCGGTCTCGAGTTGATCGAGTTGATGCTGGAGCGCGATGAAGGCAGTGGCACTTGCGCGAAGCGAGGCATCGACGCTTTCGCAAAACCTGGCGAGCTCGTCGGAATTCGACGGGCACTGATCTTCGGGCAAGATTGCCCTAGCGAGGTCCGCAAGGTTTTTCGCGCGGGATCGGGTTGGTGCGGGCGGGGATGGGTGTGCGGGCGGGGATGGGTGTGCGGATGGGTGTGCGGGCGCGGGTGGGCGTGCGGCTTGGGGGACTGGGCGGCTGGGGAAGCGGAGGTGCAGGCGGATGCGGTGGATGGTGAGGGTGAGTTCTCCCGTGATGGTCAAAGGAACGTCGGCAGCGAGCCGCTGCATGCCATGGTAGGTGCCGTTTGTCGATCCGAGGTCGAGGAAGCTTGCTGAGGTGTCGTCGAAGTGGACCCTCGCGTGGCGGCCGGAGATCGACTTGAACGGCAGCGTGAGATCGTTGTCCGCGTTGCGGCCGATCCGGATCGGCGAACGGTCGAAGCCGTGTTCGGTGGTCTGCCCGGTGGTCGCGTCGTGGACTTCGATGGAAAACCTGGGCACGACTTAGTGGCCTTGCTGTGGGGTCGAGAGCGCGACGACGACGCGAGTTTCACTGCATTGTGGCTCGGCCAGCCACGTGTCCGCACCCAATGTAGCGCCTCGGGCATCGCCGAGCGCGAAGGAGGGTCGCGCCGCCCGATTCAGCACGAGTTCGAGATCGAAGTTTACGGGGTCGCGGCTGAAGAGATCGACCAGTTCGGCGAGTACTGGGAATTGATCGCCGTCACGCATGAAGCGTCGAAAGTTGTGATCTGCGAGGCCTTTGAGCACGATCTTTGCCTTGCCAGCCCGGTCGAAGCAGCGGTCTCCGAGCACAAAGTCGTCACCGAGTGCGTGGTTTTGTTGGCCGAGAGCCGCTTGTTGCGTATCTCCGAGACGGGTCCATCCCCCCGTCAGCGGCTCGATCTCCACGGTGGCCTCGCCCAAAGCCTCGTCGAGGACGTCGGCGATCGCGAGACGCAGCGTTTCCTCAGATCGGGACATGGATGCCAGCAGCGGAGCGAGCCGCAATAGTTGGTGGCGGGAGATGTGTCGGGTACGACGTTGCCGGCCTTCGGTGAACCCAATGAGTGCGAGGATGTGCTGCGACCAGGGGTCATCAGCCGCCGAACGATACTCGTTGGGGTAGTCGAATCGACCCACCGCCCGGTAAAACAGACTGATCATCCGATGGTGAAACAAATCCACGAATGCACGTTTTCGGGCAGCCTCGGGTGAATCAGCGGCGAATTCCTCCAGGAGGTAGGTCGGCAGGGGGCTCGATACGCCCGTGGGCCCCATGAACGCCGTCGTCACGTGATAGGCCCCCTCGCTGGGATCGCCGTCGGTTGGGGGGTGCGAAGTCGGCGTTTCGATGCGCGTGATCTCAGACGCTTGGAACGAGAGAGATGCCTCGCCGTGAAAGCGGATCTTCTCGTCGCTACAGGGCCCAGTGCCGCCGATTCGTGGGCCCCCGGGGCGTAGGCGCTCAAGCAGGCGCACGAGCGCAAAAAAATTGTAGTTTCCGCTGTCTTGCTCGAGCGTGAGCTCGAGCCCTACGCGCGTTGACTTGTCCCGGTCCGCGGTTTCCACCGGTAGAGCCTATCCGAGGGGTGAAGGCGAATGACGAGCTCATGGAAAGAGTTGAGCGATACTTGTCCCGCGAAGACGTCGTCGAGTACGGTAGCGAAGAGGCAGGCCTCGCCGATGGAGCCGAAGCGTGATTCATCGAATTCGATGGTAGTCTGTGTGCCGCGCACCGGGGCGCCGCCGAAGAGCCTGGTGGCGGGCCGGGCTTGCGCTTCGCGGATCGCTGCGATGCACTGCGCGTTGTTGTGCGCGACTTGGGGCTGGGCCTCCGTTTGAAAATTGTACAGCGACAGTGTGTCTCGCAAGTCGGTGGCGCTCGATAGCCCGCGATGGTTGAGGGCAAGATGGGCGAGGAGTCGCCAGTGGACATCAGAGCCCAACGCGAGGCGGAGGGGGGCGGTCACCGCAGTAATATTGCAAAATCCCGCGGCTGACGGGCTACCCCGCGCGGGAATGTGCACATCTCCCACCTTGAGGTTGTTGGGTAGGAGGCGGTTGGTACAGGTGAGTTGTGTGGCGAGCGTCTCGCCCACGGGCGGCGTCTTGCCGTCCCGCGGTGTGACGAGTGAAAGATAGGAGTCGATGGCGCCGTCTACGGAGGAGTGCTGGCGGCGGATGCTGTAGTACGCCGCCTCTTCGCCCGTTGCCTGGTGTCGGTAGGCGAAGAAGGGCTCGTATTGCCTTTTGGCTTGGCGGCCATGCTGCAGCCCCGTGACGCCGTCGATGCTGTAGATTTCTGTGTGCAGCGGGTCGGTTCCCGAGGCGCGCAGCGGGTGTTCATGTAGGGGCGCGTCGGTTTTGATGGGGTCGGCGCTGGCGGAGAATAGGTTGATGATCGGCGTGCAGTGGAGCCGCACACAATTTTTTGTGACGCGGTCGGGTAGCGGGGGAGGATTGTCGAATTCAAACTCGAACGCGAAGCTTTCCTCTTCGAGGACGACATGGTGTAGGTCGCGTACCTCGAAGAATAGGAATTTGTCGGGCAGAGTGAAGTATTCTTGCAGCGTCCGGAAGGTGGTGGGCGTGCGCTCGGGCCAGGGCAGCATCGCGTTTTTCGGGTCGAACCCGGTTAAGCGGATGGCGGTGGCGGGAACGTGGGTGACCGGCCCTTGCGTTCCCGAGCACACGCGGACCGCCACGCAGTGGCGTGTGAGCCACAGCATCAGCGCGGAGGTGAGCGCGAGCTGCCCATGTAGATGGAATTGCAGACGACCTGTTTCGGCAAGCGAACCTTGGCCGGCGGCGCTCGTGGTCATTTTTACGCGCAGGACCGGCCGAGTTTTGTGGCTCGCGTCGACCTCGGTGTCGCCCACCTCGATGGGCAGAAGCTCCACGTCCGAGGTGGTCTGAAACTGGCACGACGTGCCATCGATGGATTTTGCGCCCAGGGGTGTGCCCGCGGGCACGTTGAGTTTATCGCGGAGGGACCGCAGATGCGGCGAGAATTCCACGATCGCGGCGGCGGGGATCGGACGCAGATAGTGCGGGAGGAGCAAGTCCGTCAGGTTGTGGACGATGCTTGGCACGGCATCGTCTACGCGTTCGCGGGTTTGGGCGGAGATGAAGGCGAAACCTTCGAGCAAACGCTCCACGTCGGGGTCGCTCCCCCGCTCGGAGAGCATTTGCGCGGTGGAGGGATGTGCCTGCGCGAAGGCTCGACCCATCTCCCGGAGGTAGGTGAGCTCGCTTTGGTAGTACTTGGCGAACATGGGTGCGCGCCCCGGATGGTAGGGCAAGCGCCCCGCCGGGAGCAACCGGTTGCTTCCGCTGTCAAGTCGGGCGCACGGCGGGAGCACGGCGCTGGAGCATGCTCCAGACCAGCATGCCCGACACCATTGCACCGGCGAACGCGAAGGCTGTGTCCACCCCCGCACCCATGCCTACGAGTCCGGGCCCGGGGCAATAGCCCGTCAGTCCCCAACCCACCCCGAACAACGCGGTGCCACCGAGCAATTGCGCGCTGATCTTCCCGGAGGCGCGGGGTAGCTGCAAGGCGTCGGCGCAAAGTGGTCGTCCGCGTCGACGGGTAAGGCGAAACGCCGGCGCGTTCACGAGGAGCGCGCCCCCCATGACAAACGCGAGCGTCGGATCCCAGTCTCCGAAGAAATCCAGGAAGCCGATGACGCGGGCGGGGTCGGTCATCGTGCCGACCCCGAGGCCGATGGCGAACAGTAGTCCGCATCCGAAGGCGATGAGCCCGCTCATGGCAGGTTTTCGCCCCCGAGCATGCGAATCGCCAGCACAGTGACGGCTCCGGATCCAATGAAACAACATGTGCCGGCGAGAGAACGAGGTGAGAGGCGTGCCAGGCCGCAGACGCCGTGTCCACTCGTACATCCGTTGCCCATACGCGTGCCGAAACCGACGAGGAATCCCCCCACGAGCAGTACGGTCCAGCTATCGGTGGCAGCCGGGCCTAAATTCCCAGGCAAGACGATCGAGAGGGCCACGCCGCCCGTGAGCATGCCCGCGAGAAAAGCCATATTCGAGCCCGCCAGTGTGCCGGTCACACTGTTGCCGATGAGCGAGCTGATGCCGGCGATGCGGCCGTTGAGATGGAGAAATAGCGCGGCGGCGAGTCCGACAAGCGCGCCTCCCGCCAGTCCGGCGAGGGGGGAGAAGTCAGCCATGGGGGTGCCTCGGGACCTGGGAAAGAAATATAGCTATATCGATATATAGCGGCATGTCAAATTGTTCCTGGGGTATCCTTCCAACATGGCGGGAAACGCTCAGCCGTCGCGCAATCTGACCGACGATGGTTTCGCAGCGGTGGCGCGGCAGTTTCGGCTGCTGAGTGAGCCGATTCGTCTCAAGATCCTCCACGGGCTGCAAGATGGGGCAAAAAATGTCGGGGCTCTGGTCGCGCTCGTCGGCAGTTCGCAAGCGAATGTTTCGAAGCACCTCGGTTTGCTGCGGGAGGAGGGCATGGTGTCCCGGAGCAAACGGGGCAACGAAGCTATCTACGCCATCGCCGATCCCAGGTTGTTCACGCTATGTAAACTTGTATGCGCGTCGATTGAAGAACGACTCACGTCTCGCCACGATCGCTTGTTCGACGGGCCGTAGCGGCAGCGTGCGGGCCCCGCCACAGCGCATGCGATGTTTTGAACCGCGTCCGACGCGATCGCACGCGAGGCGTATCGCGCCAAGTTTGGAGGGCACGAACAGGCCCTTAGCCGACCCGATGACTCGGTGGCCGTGGTTGCGTTCGAGTTGCAGAGAGCATCGACCCTTTCCAAGGCCTCGGCGTCACCCGCCGGTGTGCGTGACCCCCGAGGGTACCCACGATGAAGGTCGTTGCCAGACCGACGACCCACCAAAGTGGCTCACGGCCCGCCCGTCGACCAAACGGCCGACCCACCAGGAGTACAAAGATCCCCGTCAATCGGGCAGCACCGCCGATGCGGTTGGCCAGGCAGCTGCAGGGAAGAGGGCATGGTGTCCCGCAACAAACGAGGCAACGAAGTCACCTACACCATCCCTACGCCGCCTCGTCTTGGTCGCTGGTCGCCGACGAGGGGTCGGTCGTGTGCCCGCGCTTCCGTTTCTCGACGGGGATGGCGACGCGTGCCGAGATGACTGGGTGGTGGCCGAGGATGCGTCGTAGCTCGTCGACGACATCCTCAAGTTCACGACCATAGCGCTGGAGTCGCTGGCTGTTGTCGCGGGTTTGATCGGCGGCGCCCACGGTGTCGGCGATCACTGTGTCGATGTCGTGCATGGCGTGGGAGACCACCGATATCACCCCCCGTTCTTGTTCTGAACGTTCGCCCATGGTGCCCATAAGACGCGCGACGTCCTCGGCCAAACCGCGAATGGCGGAGAACAGACTGCTGCCTGAGTGATCCCCTCATTGCGAGGCCTTTTGTTCGTTTGGGATATTATCGCCAGGGAGTATTTTCGCGATATAGACTACAAAGAAAACACTTGTGGTTTTTTTGAGAATGGACGATGAGGTGTCCAT
>JAZGFE010000243.1:0-2052 GCA_036479215.1 Nannocystaceae bacterium
ATGGACACCTCATCGTCCATTCTCAAAAAAACCACAAGTGTTTTCTTTGTAGTCTATATCGCGAAAATACTCCCTGGCGATAATATCCCAAACGAACAAAAGGCCTCGCAATGAGGGGATCACTCAGATGCCCCCCCCCCAGTCGTTGCTCCGGCGGGACGGAACGCGAGTCCGAGTTTTCGCCGCTTGCGCCGGAAGCACAAGATGCTACAGCCGTCGGATACGCCGCGTCAAGGCGCTGGCTATTCGGGAGAGACGATGGTCGGCAAGTGCCCCAACATCAGCGGAGCGGAGTCGCTCCGCTGTTGCTCGCACCTCCGTGATAAATTGTGCTCCAATCCCCATGCAGCCCCAGGCCTTTCCCTTGACTTCGACGCTGCCAAAGTGGTTACGCACAATCGCGGTCTGCGAGTGCTCCAGCCAGGGCAAGCCAGGGCAGCCAGGCCAGGCGAGGTAAGGCGGTCTGTGTGGGATCTCAGCCATGGAGTCGGGTCACCTCTGCCCACGCCTAGCCGTCGCGACCGTCGCGCAGTGGAGCGACCAACGCACCTTGCATCGCACTCGCGGAGACGGTATCCGATGGTGGCACGATGGTGGCCCGTAGCGACCCGACTCCCGAGTCCCAGCGCCCCCGGAGGCGAATAGGATTTGTCGATCTATTCTGCGGTGCTGGAGGGCTCTCATATGGTCTCGCTAAGGCGGGGCTCGTCCCACTGGCGGGCTACGATATCGATTCCGATTGCGAGTATTCGTACACGGCCAACAACCACGCCGAATTCGTGCAGGAAGATTTGGCGTCCACCGATCCCGCGGAAGTGCGAGCGCGGTTCCGTGGGATGGATTTCTCCGTGCTCGCTGGTTGCGCCCCCTGTCAGCCCTTTTCGACCTACGCGCGTACCCGGCGGTCGACGGACCACAGATGGCGTCTTTTGGGCAGATTCGGTAGAATTGTCGCAGAGGCAGCGCCAGACGTCGTGACGATGGAAAACGTTGAACAACTATCGCATCACAATGCCTTTTCCCGCTTCGCCGGCACGCTCGAGCGTCTCGGCTACTCGGTATGGTGGTCCGTCGTCCGATGCGCAGACTTCGGCGTGCCGCAGACCCGCAAGAGACTCGTGCTGCTCGCTTCACGTCGAGGCGACATCACACTGCAGCGCCCCCAAGAACGGCAGACGCCGACAGCGGCCCGTGCCATCGGCAATCAACCGCCGCTTGCGGCTGGGCAGCAGGATCCGGACGATCCGCTGCATCGGTGTTGCCGGCTGTCATCAAAGAACCTAGAACGGATACGCTCCTCCGAGCCCGGGGGCTCTTGGCGCGATTGGGATAAATCGCTGGTAGCGGCCTGCCATGCGCGAGCAACCGGCGACACGTATCCTTCTGTCTACGGGCGCATGCGCTGGGATGAGCCAGCACCCACGATGACCACCCAGTACTTTGGATTCGGAAACGGGCGTTTCGGTCACCCCGATCAAGACCGTGCGATATCGTTGCGGGAAGGCGCGTTGCTACAGACGTTCCCACGCACGTATCGATTCGAGCGAGGAGGCGAGCTGCTTTCCGCCGTTCGACTCGGTCGCCTGATCGGCAATGCCGTCCCGCCGCAACTCGCTCGCCATATAGGGCTGGCGATCCGGCGTCACCTCTTGGGCTGAGCCAAGTAAGCCTGGGTGCTCAGGTAGGTCTCAACGTTGCCTAGGACGCTCCGTAGATACCACAGTACCGTTACTGCCAGACCCCGCAGTTGCTCCGCTGCGAGTTCTTTGCCTAGATCCTGAAACGACTCGACACCGTGTGCCAGGTCGTTCCTATGCTCCTTTACTTGACGGAGCACCTGGCCATCTACGCAGCCCTTATCGGAAAATCCGTAGGCTTTCGCGGTCTCTCGTATTTTCTTGGCATCCACATTCCCGCTGAACAGTCGGAATGTGTCAAGGACAATGGGACACGGAGGTGTCACAACGTATGAGGGGTTTGGGGTGGCTTCGCACCGGGTTGGGGGTCGGGGCGAGACTGGGGAGTGAGGACCGGCGCGATGCTCGATGCCCG
>JAZGFE010000244.1:0-20026 GCA_036479215.1 Nannocystaceae bacterium
AGTTCTCGCGACGACGAGGACTGCCATTTGTGCATACGGGCCTACGTACTTGCGGCCAAGCGAGGGAGGCGCCAAAACCGCGCGGCACCCTTCGGCACGCCTATCAAGACCTATCGATCACACCCGGTAACCCGGGGGGCGTACCACAGCCCGTTCTGCCGGCACGTCCGGCGAGCATCACCGCCGCATGCGGTACAGTCCCGCTCATGAGTCGGCTCGCTGCTCCTCCGCTCCTCCTGCTCCTTCTCGCTGCCTTCGCGGTGACGTCTTGCAAAAACGACGAGCCCGCGTCGATCGAGAAACCCGCCCCCAGCGTCATCGCCGAGCCCACGCCCCCTCCGCCACCCAAACTCGATCTCTCCGGACCCCTACCCCCCGAGACCTCGGCGGTGTTCTTCTCGGCCGACGGCGCCATCACGCCGTTGGGTTGTTTCGACGTCCGCACCAAGAAACTCGTGGGAGGAAGAAAATGCCTCGCTCTGGTGCCTTCTGACGCCGAGGTCCTGCTCTCGTCCGCGTTCAGCAACGACCTCGACAAAGTGGGGACGCGCAAGAACTCAATGTGCGAAGTGGGGGACAAGCCGTCGAGCTTCTCCACCGCCCGACTCGACGCGGGCGCGGCATACGACTGGGCCGCGTGGCCGAGGTCGCTCGGTCGGGTGGTCGAGGCGGTGAGCGCCGACACTCGCGGGAACCGGGCCAAGCAACTCAAGCCAGACGAGCTCGAGGCCGTGAGAGCACAAATTCGCGCACTCCGAGCAAGCGCCGCAGATGGAGACATCCGGCCCCACCAAAAAGCATCGCTCGATCTCGACGGCGACGAAAAGCTCGAGCGATTTATTTCGGTTGTTGTCGCCCATCCTTCCGATCCTGACCGCTACCTCTTCAGTGGACTGTTCATGGCGCCAGGAGGCGATTTGGCCCGACTACGGCCCATACACACCTCGCGTAAACCCAACGATATCGTGTCACTCGAAGGCGCGGTAGATCTCGACGGCGACGGTCGACGCGAACTATGGTTGAGCATGGCCTTCGACGGCGGTTCCGGATCCGCACTCGTACGGGTCGGCGACAAGACCTCCACCCTCTTAGCCCCGTGGACATGCGGCGTGTAGCAAGCGACCGAGGACACCTCTCCCATGCCACGGCACAACTTTCGTCCCCTGCAAGGTCGGATCGAATATTTGGAGATCGAATCGACCGCGCTGCAAGACAACCTGCTCGACGATCCCCACCGCCGCCAGACAGCGATCTACCTGCCCGCCGGCTACGATGCCACAAGCGACGACTATCCGCTTTTTCTCGACCTCGCCGGCTTCACGGGCAGCGGCCTCAAGCACCTCGCGTGGCAAGCATTCGGCGAGTCGCTCCCACAGCGCGTCGATCGTTTGACGAGCCACGACGATATGGGACCCGTCATATTGGTGCTACCTGATTGTTTCACCTCTCTAGGTGGCAACCAATATGTCAACTCCATCGCAATGGGCCGATGGGAAGACTATCTCCTCCAAGAAGTAGTTCCCCTCGTCGAACAACGCTATCGCGTGCGCTCCGGCCCGGGTCATCGCGCAGTATTCGGGCGATCGAGCGGCGGGTACGGGGCGTTGATTCAAGGCATGCGCCACGGGGAGCACTGGGGCGCAGTGGCTTGCCACTCAGGCGATATGAACTTCGATATCTTGTACCGCAGTGATCTGCCGCGAACCCTCGACGTACTGGCCCGCCACGAACGCTCGGTGGAGCGTTTCCTCACGCATCTCGAGAGCGAGCCAAAACTTACAGGGAACGACACCCATGCACTCATGATCCTCGCCATGGCGGCCTCCTACGCCCCAGAAGCCGATGCCCCCCGCGGCGTCCGACTCCCCGTCGACCTATGGACCTGCGCGCTCGACGACCGACGCTGGCGACGCTGGCTAGAGCACGACCCACTCACCCTGATCGAGCAGCCCTCGGTGCAGGACAGTCTCCGACGACTCTCGGGGCTGTTCATCGACTGCGGATCCTATGACCAGTACGCCATCCATTACGGTACGCGCGCACTGGCTCGCCGCCTTGACGCATTGGGGATCAAGCACACGCACGAGGAATTCGCCGACAATCACTCTGGCGTCGAGTACCGCCTAGACCGCTCGTTGCCTTTTCTCTACCGCGCTGTGGGCTGAAACGCTCACTGCGCCACGCTCCTCGTTCGCGCCAACGCGAGGCTACGGGAGGCCAACGCCCTCCCGCCACCGTCCCAGCGAGGGTTGTATTCGACGATCGTCCCGGGATTGAGGTGTAGACAGAGCCACCGCAGGACGGGCACCCTCAACAGGTGAGTACGTCGTCCGCGAGTCCGTCTGCTTCCGCACTTTCTCCCTCGACCCGCGAACCCGAGATTCCTGTCGTCTGGGCACTCGTGCCAGTGATCTCGCTTCTCGTGTTGTTGCTGCTCGTCATCGTAGTGATGCCACTCGGACTCGATTGGGCGGCTGTCGGCGCCCTCGCCACCGAGGCTGGTTTCGGCGCCGACACCTTGCCCAAGATGCCCGCGAAGTTCACGGGTAGCGGGCACTTCCCGCTCCTCGGCGCGGCAGCCATCGCAAGCGTCGTGGCGATGCGCTTCGGGTGGAAATGGAAGCAGATACACGACGGCATGCTGCATTCGATCCATCTGGCCATGGGAGCGGTGCTGATCCTCTTGGTGATCGGAACACTGATGGCCACCTGGATCGCCTCGGGCATTGTGCCCGCGCTGATCTGCTGGGGCCTCGCACTGATGCAGCCATCGTTCTTCCTGCCCGCTGCATGCGCCGTTTGCTCTCTGGTCAGCTTGGTGACCGGTTCCTCTTGGTCCACCGCGGGTACGGTGGGTGTCGCATTGATCGGCGTCGCGCAGGCCATGGGGATCGATCCTGCCATCACCGCGGGAGCGATCATTAGCGGCGCATACTTCGGCGACAAGCTCTCGCCCATGTCCGACACCACCAACCTCGCGCCAGCGATGGCGGGCAGCAATCTTTTCGCGCATATCCGCCACATGATGTGGACCACCGGTCCGTCGTGGATACTCGCGATGATCGCATTCACAATCATCGGGTTGACCCTGGACGCCACGAACTCAAGCAGCTCCGTCGCAGAGATTCAGGATCTACTGCGAGCGGAATTTGCTCCGGGTCTCATCCACTTGGCGGTTCCTGCACTCATCGTCTTCCTTGTGTCTCGGCGCACACCCGCGCTGCCTACACTCGCACTGGGTGCCGCACTTGGCGGCGTCCTCGCCGTGCTGCAAGGCCGCGTCCCGGCCGAAGTGCTGGCCTTTGGCCTTGACGGCTACGTCTCCCAGACCGGAAACCCCACCGTCGACGAGCTATTGTCGCGTGGTGGCATGTTCAGCATGCACAGCACAGTATTTTTGATCCTCTGCGCGATGGTGTTCGGCGGCGTCCTCGAGCGCACCTCGATGTTGCGCGTGCTCGCCCAACGGGTACTCGCCCGGGCAACAAGCACAGGTTCCCTCATCGCCACCACCATGCTCACGTCGATCGGCACCAACATATTGGCGGCGGACCAGTATATCTCAATTGTCGTGCCGGGCCGCATGTACGCCGCGGAATACCGGAAACGAGGTCTCGCCCCCGAAAACCTCTCCCGAGCCCTCGAGGACGGCGGCACCATCACGTCAGCGCTGATCCCATGGAACGTATGTGGCGCATTCATGGCCGCCACGCTCGGTGTCGCTACCGCCGACTACGCGATCTACTGTTTCCTCAACCTGGTCAATCCTCTGATCGGCATTCTGTACGGGTTCACCGGTTGGACCATCGTCCGCTTGACTGCGGACCGGAAGTTGACCCGGCCCAACTGAACCTCGAGGCGCATCGCTACGCATCGCTACGCATCGCTACGCATCGCTACGCATCGCTACGCATCGCCAACTCTCGCACACCCTCGCCCGTCGCGGCTAGCCCTCCGGCCCCTCCGGCTTGCAGCCGTATACGCCCGTGACCTTTCCGGTCTCTTTCAGGCGTTCGCACGCCGCACCACACAGCCCCACCTCATTCCAGGTACCCTCGGGGCTCGTGTACATCCAGCCACTTTCCGTCTTGCAGTTGACAATCTCCACGATTTCGTCGCCTCCGACCCACAGCTGAACGTAGCCTATCGAGTCGGGCTCAGGGGGCGGGTCCAGCGGAACGCGACAGCTCGGGATCACGCCCACAATCTCGTCGATGGCCGCTTGGAGCTGTGTTTCGTTGGAAGTGTTGTAAAATAACTCGCCCGGAGAGTCATCATCGTCTTTCGGAACCCCGCCGTTGACAGCCAACTCGTTAAGCGCCGTATAGGTGTTCGCCTCGGGTGATCCATCCGGCTTCGGCGGATAGCCTCCACCTTCCAGAACGTCAATGATATCGATGCCGACGACGAATGTGCTGAATCCGTGGTTCGATTCAGCCGCCTCGACGAGACTGGAAAAGGAGCTATCGAAGTACTCAAAGGGCGCATACAGGCTCTCGGCATCGTCGATATCCATCTGTTCGACGAGCTCGTCACTACAGTTTGCCGCACCATCGGTGACGAGGATCAGGTATCCGGGCACGTCGGAGCCCAGTTCCACCAGATGCTCCACCGCGGAACGATAGCCCGATGCGGCTGGCGTTCCGCCATGAATATCACGTTCGCCAGCGTCCGCAGGTGGCAGCGCGTCCATAATGGCGCCCCGGTTGTCGAGCGCCGGGGACACTTCCGGGGTGCGGAGGGTAGCGCACGCTTCTGGTTGAAATCCACCGCTAGCGTCGACCCCCGGGAACAGCTGAGCCCCGAAGTTGATCACGCCGTCGTAGCCGGCCAAGATCCCGTCGACTACGTTCACCAGGCTCGCCCATCTTGTTTGCTCTGCTGTGGAT
This sequence comes from Nannocystaceae bacterium, assembly GCA_036479215.1. Lineage (GTDB taxonomy): Bacteria > Myxococcota_A > Polyangia > Nannocystales > Nannocystaceae > FL481. Next base: position 4,890 of record JAZGFE010000244.1, read on the forward strand.
GGGTCGGAATCGTGGTCCCAAGTGAAGACGCCCATGCTACCCGACTTGTCCAGCACCAGCATCACGTTGGGTACATAGGGCTCGAGGCGAACCTCCACTTCACCGCAGTTGCTGGTATCTTCCGTATCTTCCGTATCTTCATCTCCATCTCCATCTCCATCTCCATCTCCATCTCCATCTCCATCTCCATCTCCATCTCCATCCCCATCTCCCGCCTCGCTATCATCTGAGGCACCTGCGATCTCGCCCGACTCATCCATCGGATCTCGATGCGTCTCGCAGGCAGCGAAGAAGAGAAGAGTCGCAGCGGCAAGTACCGACTGTATCCTGATCATAGGAGTCCTTCCCCGACTATATCGGCGGCTTCGACGACGACTGAAGATGTTCGACGATCGTGCCCCGCGTTAGAACGAGCCTAAACAGTCTGGCCGCTTACTGCTGCTTTTCAAACGGTAGAGGAGCGGACACATGTGGACATGCGGCGGCCCATCCGCGGCGCTACCCATCCGCAGGTAGGTGCATATCCTCGATCTTCAGCTAGTGGAGCCAACGCAACCACAATCCACCACCCGTTCCCCGTCCACCCTCATCGACCTTCGCCCACCCTCCCCCCTGTAGCTTCCAGTCGGTATGTTGATGACGTCTGACCCACCCCGACACCAGGTACGCCACACCTGCGCTCGCTATCATCCCACCGAGTGCCACACCGGCCATCCCATAAAAACGAAGCCCGCCGCATGCTTCGACTGTGGTCAGATAGGGGGCAGCGCCGTCGGGGCAACGGGATGGCCCGGCCGAATACCAAGTGGTCCCGCCCAACGCCGCCCGCAGCAGGCCGAGGGACACCAGCACCGAACCCAGTGCAATTTGATCGGCGCCGGTCGGTGGCTCGCGCCTTCGTAGCTCACCGAGAGAGCGGTACCCCCCGAGCGCATGACCTCGCCCATCCGCGTGCACCACCGCAGACACCAGATTCGAGCCAAGCAGGATCCCGACGATCACAAACTTGAGCATCTCAATGCCTCGTGGTCGCCTGTCGCCGCGCCACGGCAGTTGCGAGCGAGACCGCAGCGAGAGCTGGTCGTCGATACATACCGCAGTCTGCCCCGCCCTTTGACGCGGATCAATCGCCAGTAGCGACGAACGCGCTGTGCGTCTATGGGCGAGAAAACGGTCTCCGCGCCTCACTCGAATCGGGCCGCATCAAGCCAACTCAACTCAACCCAACCCAACCCAACCCAACCCAACCCCTGCCGAGTCCCCCGGGTTGCCATCCGGCGATCCGTACGCAGCATGATAGCGAGCCCACCAAAGACTCCGTCACGAGGAGGTGAACATGGCGAACTTCGATCCATCCAAAATTACGGTGAAGACACGACACGCGATAGCCCACGCCCAAGCCATGGCGAAGGACCTGGGGCATCCCGAAGTCACAAGTACGCACCTTCTCATGGCCGCCCTGCAGCAGGACAGCGGGCTCGTGGGGCCCTTGCTCGAACGCGCGGGGGTCCACACGGCGGCGATCGAACGCGCGGTGAAGCAAGCGCTGGCGGAGCAACCGAGCGTCCAAGGTGGCCGCGAACCCGACGTATCGACTGAACTGCGTGATTCGTTGGACCTGGCCGCAGGCGAAGCGACGGCGTTGCATGACAAGTACGTCAGCACGGAGCACCTGGTACTGGCGTTCCTCGGCGAAGAGGCGGCACGAAAAAAAGTGCGTGTTTCACAAATCCTTCGCGCACTCGGGGCGAGTCGCGACCTGGTGCTCTCCGCGTTGGCCGAGATCCGCGGCACGCAGAACGTGGATAGTGACAACCCGGAGAGTACGTACGAAGTCTTGGACAAGTACTGCCGAGACCTCACGGCCCTCGCGCGGCAGCAGAAACTAGACCCTGTCATCGGACGTGACACCGAGATCCGTCGCGCCCTACAGGTCCTCTCGCGTCGGACCAAGAACAATCCCGTACTGATCGGAGATCCGGGGGTGGGCAAGACTGCGCTCGCAGAGGGAATCGCGCAGCGAATTGCCAGCGGCGACGTGCCTGACAGCCTCCGAGATCGTCGCCTCGTCCAACTCGATCTCGCGCTTTTGATCGCCGGAGCCAAGTACCGGGGAGAATTCGAAGAGCGCCTCAAGGCTGTACTCAAGGAAGTCAGCGCAGCCGAAGGTCGCGTCATCTTGTTTATCGATGAACTTCACACTTTGATCGGAGCGGGCGCAGCCGAAGGCGCCCAGGATGCGGCGAATATGCTCAAGCCCGCACTCGCTCGCGGCGAGCTACGCTGTATCGGAGCCACCACCCTCGATGAATATCGAAAACACATCGAGAAGGACAAGGCGCTGGAGCGTCGCTTCCAACCGGTCCTGATCGAAGAGCCATCCACAGAAGATGCCATCGCCATTCTTCGAGGACTCCGCGAAAAATTTGAAACCCATCACGGGATTCAGATTCAAGACGCCGCCGTTGTCGCGGCCGTCAAACTCAGCCAACGCTATATTCAGAATCGTTTTCTCCCCGACAAAGCTATCGACCTGATCGACGAGGCATCCGCGAAGCTGAAGCTGGGAATCGAGAGCGTGCCCTTGCCCATCGACGAGCGAGAACGAACGGTGACACGGCTGGAGATCGAACGTCAGGCGCTGCTGCGCGAGGATCAGACCCAACCCACCCGAGCGCGACTCACAGAGATAGACGCGGAGCTCGCGCTTCTGCGCGAAGAGGTCACTGCGATGCGCTCCCGCTGGCAGACGGAGCGGGACCAACTAGGAGAAATCAAAGACTTGGGCGAGCAACTCGATCGCGCACGCGCCGAGTCCCAGCAAGCCGAACGCGACGGCAACCTCAACCGAGCGGCCGAGCTCACCTACGGTACCGTGCGTGAGCTAGAAAAGCGCCGTGAGAACGCGAGGTCGGTACTGCGACTCTCCCAGGCCGGTGGAGACGCCTTCCTCCGCGAGGTGGTTACGGACGAAGATATCGCCCAGATCGTGAGCAAATGGAGCGGCGTCCCCGTCGCAAAAATGCTTGAGTCCGAGCAGTCTCGTCTACTGGAGATCGAAAACAATCTTCGCAAACGCATCGTCGGCCAAGACTATGCCCTCGGCGCCGTAGCCACCTCGATCCGACAAGCCCGCGCGGGCCTCTCCGATCCGGATCAACCTCTTGGGTGTTTTCTCCTCCTTGGACCTACAGGCGTAGGAAAGACAGAACTAGCGAAGTCGTTGGCCGATTTCCTATTCGACGACGAACGACATCTGGTGCGCATCGACATGAGCGAATATATGGAAAAATTCGCGGTGTCACGACTCATCGGCGCACCACCAGGTTATGTGGGCTACGACGAGGGGGGGCAGCTCACAGAAGCTGTCCGCCGCCGCCCCTACAGCGTGGTCCTGCTGGACGAGATCGAGAAGGCGCACCCGGACGTCTTCAACCTACTGTTGCAGGTTCTAGACGACGGCCGGCTCACCGACAGCCAGGGCCGAACCGTCGACTTTCGCAACACACTGATCCTCATGACGAGTAATATCGGAAGCGAGCTATCTAGCCCCGAGCAGAGCCCTGCAAACATTGAGCAGGCTCGGGAGAAGCTGCTGCACCACCACTTCCGGCCGGAATTTCTCAATCGCATCGACGAGGTGCTGCATTTCCAGGCGCTGGGCAGAGAGCATATGCGCGCGATCTTGGATATGCAGCTGACCCAGCTGGGGCAACGACTGCACGATCGAGAGCTCACGCTGGAGATCACCGAGGCCGCGAAGGACTGGCTAGCGGCACGGGGCTACAGCGAGACACTCGGCGCGCGACCCCTCAAGAGGCTGGTCAAACAGGCACTGAACGCGCCTCTGGCCAGCGCGATCCTCGCAGGCACGTTTCCTGCGGGATCGGTGGTGCACGTGGATCTGGACGCCAGTCGCAGCGCCAACGACGATGGGAGCACGCCCCTCGTGGTGCGTCGTTCCGCACTCAAGCCGGCGGCGGCCTAGGTCTCCGTTCCCGCCCATACTCGTGCCTAAGACACCGCTGTTTGGAAGCCGGGGTGCGCCCACCGGCGGGATCTCCACCCCGCTGTCGGAGGCACTTTGCATCGTTCCTAGCGGTGCCCCGAATCACCTCTATTTCGCGCCTGACATGGGACTTGGGATACGATGTTCGGCGACCCATGATCGACACGCTGAAAGTCATCTTGATTTCGCTGGTCATCTCGGTGGCTGTGCTTTTTCTACTCGGTCCCGCGATGCTGCGACTCCAAGGTCCCGACGACCTTGCGACGGCGGTCACTGTCGCTTCCGCAAGCGCGCCACCACCGAGCAAGCCATCCATCCCGCAGCAGATGGCCACACCCAATATCGAGGGGCTCAGCGTCCGAGCGGCCAGAGATCGCTGGGCCAAGGAAGGGATCATGATCATCGAGGAGGGGGAGCGATCGGACACATCTGCCAAGCCAGGGATCATCTTGGAGCAGATCCCCACCGGCGGTGCCCCGCTGCGACAAAAAGAGATCCGAGTGATCGTCGCCAAGTCACCCGAGATGGTCGTGATGCCTGATGTGCTGGGTCAAACCGTCGACGCGGCCCGAAACCTGCTCCTCGCCGCTGGCTTCGAAGTTCCCCCCGCCGCGCTCAAAGACAGCGACAAACCAGGCGGAACGGTAATCAGTCAGGTCCCGAATGCGAACGCCAGAAGTGCGAAGGGTTCCATCGCTCGACTGGTGGTGAGCGAGGCCACGGCGCAGGTCCCCAAAGTCACGGGCAAGCGCTACTCACAAGCTCGCAGGATCCTCAAGAAGGCTGGTCTGCAGGTGGGAGACGTGACCAAGCGAGAACACCCGGAACTCAGCGGTGGTCGTGTGCTGCGTCAGACACCGGAGGCTGGCACAAAACTAGCGGTACAGTCTCCGGTCGATCTGGTCGTGGTCGCACCCGACTGATATCCGCGAGACCATGCGAGCCCAGTCGATCGCACAAGGTCGTGCCCTTGATATCCATCTTCCACACCTCAAGCTGGCCGCCAAGATGTGGGGCCCCGAGGGTGGGCCAGGCGTGCTCGCTATGCACGGCTGGCTCGACAACGCCAGTAGTTTTGATCTCGTGGCGCCGCGGCTTCCGGGGTTGTGTATCGTTGCCGTCGACCTACCGGGCCATGGACTCTCCCAACACTATCCTCCAGGCTCGCTCTACGCCTTCATGGACGCGGTGGCCGACATGGACGCGGTCATCCATGCTCTCGGCTGGTCCCGTTGCGGTCTGCTGGGGCACTCGCGTGGCGCCGGCATTGCGCCACTGCTTGCCGCCGCGAGACCCGGACAGATCGATCGCATCGCATTGCTCGACGGCCTGGGCCCTGTAACCGATCCACCGGCCGCAGCGCCAGCGGCCTTCGCCCGGTCGCTCGCCCACCAGCGCCGCTCCCGGACTGCCGCGCGGATCTTCGAGAACCGAGAGGCCGCGGCGGCGCGGCTGGTGGCCGCGAGTCGGACCATGAGTATGGCGACCGCCCGAATTCTGGTCGAACGTGGCACCACCAACGCTGGGAGCGGCGGCGTCCGATGGCGGGCGGACCCCCGCTTGCGAGTGCCTTCGCGTCTGCGTCTCAGCGAAGACCAGGTCCACGCCTTCCTGGCCGCGGTCGAATGCCCCACCCTGCTCATCCGAGCGCAATCTGGCTTGCAGGACGAACGTCGCCAGTTCGCCGGTCGCGTGGCCCAACTGCCCTCGATCGAAGTCCACGAGATCCCCGGCGGACATCATGTTCACCTCGATGATCCGGAACCTGTGGTCGCGCTGTTGCGACCGTTTTTCGCCCCGATGCTGGCCCAGGCGAGGAGGGAGTAGGTACTGAACTGCACCCGCACTTCAGATGCCGCAAGGGTCGCAGATCGTCTCGGTATCGAACGGCGCTTGGTAGTCAACGCCGTCAACATCAAAGCCGCGAGTCTGGGCGTACGCCCGCATGAATACGTCGTATAGGCCTGCATCAAAGGGATCTCCCACCACGAGCGCGTCGTAGCGGCGGAGCATCTCGGCCTGTATTGCGGGTTCGAGCTCGCGCTCGTCCATACGTAGCAGATGCTCCTCGTCGAGCTGGGGCTCACACCCCGGACCAAAATGCTCGCGGAACATGCGACGCATGGACATGAGTGGGTCCTCGAAGCCCTCGCAGAGCACGTCGGGCAACATCGCTAGGTAGAAAGGCACGCCGGGAATGCCCCCCGACGCTTCGGTGACGACGGCCGGACCCTCGATCGCAATGGCGCGCCCGCCCACCCGAGCGCGCAGCACCGCATCGAGCGCACGCGTCTGGTACTCAAGGTCCGCCTTCGCCAGACCAATCACACCATGGCGATAAATGCTTTCAGTGAGTGGATTGCCTCGGTAGCTCACCGTCAACAACGTAAACCCTTCCGCGAGGACATCGGCGGTGAGCAGGCACTCGATCCACTGCTCTACGATCCGGCCCCCCATGACGAACTGGGTCCGGATGACATCCTCTGGCGTGCCCGGCTGGAGCTCGAACTCCACCACACGAGCCGGCTCGTCACCTGATTTCGCGCTGAAGGTCTTCACCGTGGTGGGCTGGCCCAGCGGCTTGATGGCGCTTGCGAGACGCTGACCCGTGCGGGGATCCACGGCGCGTGGTGCGGCGAGCGCCCACACCAAGCCGTCGAGCTTGCGGCCGCCGAAGTGCTCACGGATCGCCTCGACCACACGGGCGCGAGCGGTGGGATCAAAGGCGTCGGCGTTGAACGACGCGGCGATGCGTCCGCGCCGGCGAAGGCAACGTTCAATAGCGAGATTCCGGTGGTAGCCAGGAGATCCGATCTTTCGGATCTTGTTGCTCGACACCGGATCCGGCTGAGCGTCGAACGAGACGCTGAGCGTGTGTGCCCCACGGTCAAGGCCGAGGGCGAGCCGCGCTCCCGACCCGAAACCACCGGACCCGCCCAAGAGCAACCAGTAGCCACCCGCCCCCGGATCCGGCTGGGAAGCACCCTCCATCCCTTTCACCCGCAGGTCGATCTCGCGCTGCGTACCCACCGGGTGAAAATTCCCCGGAAAAATCACGTTTCCGGCCGTGGCCATGAACCGAAACTGAAACGTGGGCAGCGCAAGCTTCATGGGAGGCCGTGTACCATAATCGCGTGATACTGGGCATCCCCAACGGGCCGCGCGCAACTCGAGCCTTCACCGGCTTGGTGCTGATAGCTGGGCTTTCAGGCTGCGTCTCACCGGACGAACTCATTCGCCGCCGCAGCTTCGAACCCGCGGAACAGGCGGCGGCATCGGGCGGCACGCGGGTCGAGCTCCTCCAAGCATCCTACGCGCCGCAGCTCATCCGCCTCTCGGTCCAACTGATCAACCTCGGTGAAACTAGGTTGCAATTGAAACGCGCAGGCATCCTCCTCGCGTACGATGGCCTCGAATACGCGATCATCCCCTCCGCTGCACAGCGCCTGCCCCAGGTCATCGAACTGCCCGCCGGCGGCAGTCGCAGGCTCGAACTGGCGTTCCGACTGGCCCGATCGATGACGCGAGCGGGCAAGCTCCTCCTACGCGGCGTGGCACGATCTGGACTGCCGAGTGACACGGTCGAGCTGGTTATACCCGCTGCGATCTCGGTGGCGACCGAACCCCGCGGCACGACCCGAACGCCCACGAATCGTTGATGCGTCGTGGATCGGTCTACGACGAGTGGGGAGCCGGTGGGGAGCCGGTTCACAACCGGTGCGCTCGGAATGTGCGTATTGTGGACCGAAGTCGGCCGAGACGCCTTCGGCCTGGTAGGCTCCCGCAACGCCTTCGCACACCATCATGCCAATCGAATTCGGTCACAAAACGTGGAACGAGCGCTGGGCAGCCCAGCTTCCCCCTCACCAGAGCCTTCGCGGATCCATCCTCGCGGCCGGCCTGGGTCGGCGTCTCGAGCCACTCACGAAGCACCACCTCCCCAAGCCTTTGTTCCCCATCGGCGGCCGGGTACCCATCGCCGAACTTTGGGTGAGGAAGATGATCGAAGCTGGCATCTCGGACGTATCGATGAACGTGTGCGTGCTCGCCGACTCGATTCGGCGGCACTTCGACAACGGTGCCGCCTTCGGCATCAACATCGGATTCGTCCACGAAGATGTCCCCACCGGCACGCTCGGTGGCGTGTGCAAACAAGCTCTTGGCCCCCATGCAAAAACCGTGGTCGCCGGCGAACCGCGCCCCGATGTGGCGAATTTCGAAGGGTCTACGCTCCTCGTGCCGAGCGGGGATATCGTCACCAGCTTCGACGCGACTCTGATTCAAGAGATGTACGATCTTCATCGCCGACGTGGCGCGGCGCTCACAATGGTGGTCAACCCCATCCCTGCCGCCCGCCGTAAAGACTTCGGCACCGTGATACTCGACGCGACCGAAGATCACCGAGGTGGGCTGCGCCAAAGCGGTCGCATCGTAGGCTTCGCCGAGAAAGATCCCAACTCACCCAGCAATCTGAACAACGCGTCGATCTATCTCATCGAAACGGAGCTGTTGCGAACGCTCGATGCGTTGCGCACAGAAGCTGCCGTCGGCGTCGACGCGCCATTTTACGATTTCGGAAAACACGTGTTCCCAGCTCTCCTCGGGCAGCTTCCCCAGGCCCGAATCGGCACCGACTACCCCATGCTCGCCGTACGTTACGACGGCGAGTGGTTCGATGTCGGGACCAAGCGCGACTACCTACGCGTCAACGAGCACTACCTAGCGGGTAAGATCGCGGGCCCCACCAGCTACAGCCCCACGGCCTGGGGCCAGTGCGGAGACGGCGTGGAGATGGATTTGCGCCATGTACGCATTGTTCCCCCCGTCGTGATCGGAAGCCGATGCACCATCGAATCCGGGGCTCAATTGGGGCCGCACGCGGTGATCGGCGACGGCTGGACCGTGGGTGCCAACGCTGTGATCCAACACTCGGTGCTTTGGGGCGCCGAGACGCATCATGCTCGCCCACTGCCGATGGAGGTCGCGCCGGGCGTACGCATCAGCCGATGCATCGTCGCGGGCGGCCGGGTGGATAGGGACGTCGAGGACGCCACGGTCCGGCCGGCGGACGACAACGACGGCCCCGGCCTAGCGGTCCTCTCCATCGACTCGGTACCCCAAGGGCCTCGCGCTTAGTTTAGTTGTGGCGACCGCCACTGCGACCTCACCGTGCAACGTCACTTCTCGTGCGAGCCGAGCCCCGGTGACGAACCCCGCCCTCACGGCGACCGGACCGACCGCCTGCCGTATCGGGGGGCCTCCCGTCGCCGCTTGACGGCATATGCCGGCCCGCTACCATGCGCCGATGCCAGCTGCGTTGACTCCCCTCCGCCCCGATGCAGAAATCGCACAGCGCATCGAGTTGCGACCGATCACCGAGATCGCCGCAAAACTGGGTCTACATGAGGGCGACCTCGAACTCTACGGTCGCGTAAAAGCGAAGGTCCGCTTGGAGGCCGGCGACCATCGGCGTCCGCCGTCGGGTTCCTCGAAACTGATCCTCGTCACCGCCCTCACCGCAACGAGAGCCGGCGACGGCAAGACCGTCACTTCCATCGGCCTCGCACAAGGGCTCGGTCAACTCGGACTAAGCCAATGTCTATGTCTCCGCCAGCCTTCGCTGGGGCCAACTTTCGGCATCAAAGGTGGTGCGGCCGGGGGAGGCTACGCACAGGTACTCCCGATGGAAGACATCAATATGCATCTCACGGGAGATTTTCACGCGATCACGGCCGCGAACAATTTGCTCTCCGCCGTGATCGACAACCACGTCCACCACGACAACGAATTCGGACTCGATCCCGAACGCATCACCTGGCGTCGCGTCCTCGACCTCTGCGACCGTCAGCTACGCAACTGCCAGATCGGCTTAGGTGGTCCGACCAGCGGTTTTCCCCACTTCACCGGTTTCGACATCACAGCGGCCTCTGAGGTGATGGCGATCCTCGCCATGGCGAAAGATGGCCCCGACCTGCGCAAACGTTTGTCCGGCATTGTGGTGGGCTACGATCGCAGGGGAAATCCGAGACGAGCGGAGGAACTGGGATGTGTGGGCGCGATGGAGGTACTGCTCAAGGACGCGATCATGCCCAACTTGGTGCAAACTGCCGAGCATACCCCTGCTTTCATCCACTGCGGGCCTTTTGCCAATATCGCCCACGGCTGCAACAGCCTCATCGCCACTCGTCTCGCCAGCCGCCTCGCGGACTACGTCGTGTCCGAAGCGGGCTTCGCTGCAGACTTGGGGGCGGAAAAATTCCTTCACATCAAGTGCCGCGAACTCGGCTATATGCCCGCGGCCGCCGTACTTGTAGTTACATGCCGGGCGCTGAAACTGCACGGTGGCGTCAACGCCACCGCGCTCAAGACCGAAAACACCGGTGCGATCTGCATCGGTTTCGCCAACGCGCGCACCCACATCGAAAATCTGGGGAAGTTCGGCCTACCGACCGTCGTGGCGATCAACCGGTTCGACCACGACACCGACGCGGAACTGGCCACCGTGCAACGATTGTGCGACGCGGCAGGGGCCACCCACGCCATCTCTGAAGTCGCCCACCTGGGCGGCGAAGGGGGAACCGCATTGGCCCGCGCCGTAGTGGAGGCCTCCGTTGCGGGAAACCAACCCTACAAGCCGCTGTACCCCCTGACGGCAACACTGAGCGACAAGATCGAAACCATCGCGCGCGAAGTGTACCGATCCGACGGTGTCGACTACGACCCGACAGCACAGACCCAGCTCGAGAATCTCGAGCGCCAAGGTTTTGGAAATCTGCCGATCTGCATGGCCAAGACCCAGACCTCACTAAGCGACGACCCCAAACGACTGGGCGCTCCGACAGGCTGGCGACTAAGAGTACGGGCCCTCAAGGTCAGCGCCGGAGCGGGGTTCGTTGTCCCAATCACCGGAAAAATGCTCCTAATGCCCGGTATGCCTCGGCACGGCGCAGCCCAACGCATCCGGCTTGCGCCCGACGGACGCGTCGTGGGATTGTCGTAGTCTGAGGCGCTCAGTCAGTCCTCTGGAACAGCTCGCGCTCAAGCTGCAGGCGTCGTGGGCGAGACGATACCGAGCCGAGGGGGGGACTACATTTCCTGCCAAGGCACCGGATCGCGCATCCAGTCGATCACGCGGATGAACGGCACAACCCGAACCTCGTCGAAGGAAAGCACGTAGTCCAGAAACTTCTCGAGCGCCTCTCGGCGTTTCAGATAGTCTTTGCACCCAAACTCTGGATCGTCCCATTCGTTGTATTGTGAGTAATAGTCGGTGTGGGCGTTGACCGTGAAGGGGGAGCGATTTCCCCTGTATCGTTGATCGAAGCTGAACTTCATCACATCGAGGAATTCGACGTCCGAAGGCAGCGTGAGCCACATATTGAAATCGAATCCGGTAATGGTACTCACGCTCTCGCCACGCAGTTGGTTATACGTATAGACGGGGATCTCCCACATACCCGGATTAGCCCCCGCGCCGCCATCTGACGAACCCTCGGCCGACCCGTTATCAAGGGTGTAGGGCCACGCATACCACTCTCCAGAGTCCGCCTCACCCGGCCCGTGCCCAGTGGTCCAGTCCTCGGGATCATGTTGCCACCAATTATAACCGAACTCGATGCTGCAATCGTAGCGCATGCCGAGCCCTCGCAGTGCCTCAAAGGTGCTCGTGTTGTACTCGAGAAAAGGTGTGCGGAAACCCCACAGCCGTGACTGCGGCACCCCCAAGTCATCGACAAACAGCGTCCGCGCCCGCGTGATTTCGTCCGACCACCACGCAGTGTCCTCTGTACGTCCATGAGCGTGACTGAAGGTATGGTTTGCGATCTCGTGACCATCATCGAAAAGCATCCGCCACGCGTCGAGTACGTCTTGCGCCGTCTGACCACCATCGGTCACGAGTTTTTCGTCGGCATACCCAGCCGTCAGGAAGAACGTTCCACGTACCGGTGACCCATCGGCGTTCTTCTTCATCCGCACCAGATCGGCAAACCACTCGATCGAATCTGCATACGCGTTGTCATCGAAACCGAACGCCACAAACATCGGGGCGTCCGCAACGGCGATGCCCCCGGGCGGGTCAACGGAAGGTGCCACGTGGTCTCCGGACCCATCCCAGGAGGGCCAGTCTTGTTCCGCCCCCCCGCCGCCGCCACCGTCATCATCATCATCATCATCGTCGTCATCGGCATCGGCATCGTCGTCATCGGCAGCATCCTCACTTCCCCCACCCCCGTTTGCCGCGCCAGCGCCCGCCGTGTCGTCTTCCTCGGGGTGGGGCGACCCCCCGCCGGGAACAGTCTGTGGATCCCCGGTGTCGACGACCCCGCAAGTGATCGTCGCGAGGAAGATTGAACCTGGCAATGGCGCGGCCTTGAAGCGAAACAGCTCTAACATCGGTCTCGATCCTCTTCTTGCGGGTCGCTAGTCTCCGTGTTGGCCCCGCTAGTCGTGCCCAAGCAACTCCAAGATGGTGATTCCAGCATAGTCCCAAAACTCGATGACAGCCCAACTCGGACGCCGGCCCTCAAGGCTATGCGACTCGACAATGCCGAGGCTTCCGTCCGGTTGGGGAGGCGGGACCACCCAGCCAGTGATGCACGCGGAGGGATGACCGATGGTATCCCGAGGCCCATCGTAGAGCTCCACAACCACGTCGTCGTGGGCCCAGACCGCATCAGCGTTGATCGTCAACCGGACGTTCGGTTTGTCGAAAGAGAGCCCCTCATCCACGCCGAGGACGAATCGTGTCTGCGGGTACACATGCCCCTGGAACGCTGTCGATACAGAATTGTGGGTCACCGCGAACACAGGTGTTACTTCCCTGTCCTGCCAATGGGGTCCGTACCCAGGCTGGCAGGCGGCGATGAAGCAGCCCACACCGGCGACGATCAACATCCAAGGTCTCGAGAAGCGCCTCATCATCTAGACGGACCGTAGTGTAATATGGTTGGCGCGTCTGGACTTCGCCAGCCAGAAACAACCGTCGAGGGCGTACTTGCGCTACATGCGCCATCGAGAAATCATGTTCCCATGCCCCTTCCTACAACCACCACCCCTCTCCCGACTCGCCGTTCATGCGGCGCTAGCGGAGGAGCCCGCACCTCGACGGTGCTCGCCTTCACCGTCGCGTTCACCTTTGCATCTGGCTGCTCTAAGAAAGGTGAAGACGGTCCCAGCTGGGGGGGCGGCGGCTCCCCCGAGACCGCCCTCATCGACGATCTGGACGACGGAGACGGCCAGATCGCCGAGGTCGGTGGCCGTCGTGGCGCGTGGTACGTGTACAACGATGTGGCCGATGGCTTGAGTCCCGGCGCCCAACAAGTGCCGCCGGCCGGCGGAGATTTTCTGCCCGCCAGCGGAGGCGCGGAGGGTAGTGCATTTTGCGCCCAGACATCGGGATCGGGATTCGGATCATGGGGTGCCGGTATCGGCGTCGACCTCAACGACGACGGCGAGGGCGAAAAGCATGCGTTTGACGCCAGCGGCTACACGGGCATACGTTTCATGGCACGGGGCAACACCGAGATTCGTTTTTCCGGCATGATCGCGTCTGTACTGCCAGTCGCCGACGGCGGGAGCTGCCAAGCGGGCCCCGAGGCGGCGTGTTACGACGCGCACGGCACAAAGATCACCCTCGGCTCCGAATGGCAACAGTATTCCATCCCGTTTTCTCAACTGCTCCAGGAAGGTTGGGGCGCGGTCCAAGCGTTCGCACCCGGCGAGTTGATGGGTCTCCAGTTTCAGGTCGCCACGGGTGTCGCATTCGAATTCAGCATCGACAGCCTCCACTTTGACTAGCGACCAGCCACTGTGCACAAGCGACCCAATCTCCCGGCTGTCGTCCCACCGCCAGCCTCCCCTTCGACACGCATCGAGGCCGGCGCCAAGCGGGGCGCCACGGCGCCAAGCACTGCAAGGAGCAGGCGTCGCGGTACAGCGATCGCCTGCCTCGCTCTGCTGCGCGCCTCGGCTTGCAGCGTTGCCGAACCCCGAGTCGACGTTGAATCGGGGGGCTTCGGCACCGGGGCAGAAGACGCCGCCGGCGGCCCGAACCTGCCCGGCGCACACACCGATCCCGGGGACACGAACTCATGCATTGATGAGTTGGCCCCGAACGGTCAACAGTGTTCGTGCGTCTTCACAGACTGCGAAGGCTGTGAAGTGTCGTGTTCGTGTGACGTACGTTGCCACGAACAGTGGGATGACTGTTTAATCGTCGTCCACAACGGATCTGTTTCCACCGTCGACCCCGTCCTGCAAAATTTCACGCTCGAGTGCAGCATCATCGATGGCGACAGCGACATCGCAGCCGTCATGCGATGCTCCGGTGTCGACCACAAGTGCGACAGCGACGACGACGGCGCTCCTGGGGTGGATCCCGATGCCCCCCCCGAGAACGCCTGCAGTGTCCCCGTGCCCGCCGCCAACATTCTCGCAGGCCCGATCTGGGGCGAGTACGACATTCAGTTCTACATACCCCATCCCTCGTGGGCGTTTTCCACCGCCCATGCGTGGAAATGGCTGCGCTCACTCGATGGCGTGGGGCTCTCACTACGCCTCACGCCATCCTTCTTCTTCGCCACTGCACTCAAAGAGTCCTACATGGGCTGTTCCGACCTGCTTCCGGAGCCCGATCCCTTCCTACCAGGGCGACTCGAGCGTCGAGCCGCGGCGTACGCCGACGGCTGCTTTCAGATCGAATCCACGACCGCGTGGATTGAGCTTTGCCGGATGTTCGAGCCAGAGCTTGACTGCGACTTCGTCGGGCACGGCGACGTGGTGAGCTCCAGCGCCCAGGCGCAAACGGGACGGGACAACTTTGCGACTTCCGCACTCGTCAAGGCGTACTACGACACGTTCGCGTATTCGATGATCCCCCACCTCCACAAGGTCGCCGATCCCAACGCTTGGTTCGCCGATGCCATCGACCCGTTGGCCATGGAGAAGGTGATAGCGGTTCTCTACAATCGCGGCGTATGGTCAGGGGATGCCACGGCGATCCAAGGTGGATCCGGTCCTGAGCTAGGCCAGGCCCCAGAATCACACAACGAGCAGGCTGCGCTATTCGCGCCGTTGTGGTTTTCCCCCAAAACGATCAATCTCGCCAGCATGAGCGCGACACCCAACG
>JAZGFE010000245.1:0-3779 GCA_036479215.1 Nannocystaceae bacterium
TGGGATCCGCTGAGCGACATTCAGCGTACGGTGTTAGATTTGCTGGGCGTGCCGAGCGCGGAATACGGTCAGTGAGGGGGTCGAATATTCGAGAATACGACGATCTCAACGTGCGGAAAGTAGGATCTTGCCCGGCGAGGCCGAGGGAATGGGTCGGCCCGCCACGGCCGAGTGTGCCCGTGCCGGTCCAGTTGCGCGGGGTCGTGTGCACCGTTGTGGTGGAGGTGAGCTCGTAGCAGCTGGCCGCGGCTGTGGCGAAGACAAGGGCACAGACGAGTGGAAAACGTGTGTTGTACATGGTGGCAGGTGGCCCGCGGCGCTGATCCGCCGGCGAGAGAGGTAGTACCCGTCCACCGACAGACAATTGCTCGCCAGCAGGTGCCGTGCGCGCCTGCGGTTCGGGCCGGCACTCGCCGGCACTGGTTGCCGCGAAGACGCTTGAGGTCTCGGTGGAGGATAGGGCACGCTCGTGGAAAGTGAGCGCGTCCAAAAATGCCGTGGAGGCGAAAGCCTACGCGGTCGTCGCCAGCTACGCGAAGCGCCGTCGGATCTGCAAGTTGGTCGGTTTCGGCGGCTGGCGGAAAGTTCGGGCAACCCCCTCGAGGCATATCTGGACCGTCGACCTCTTCAGGACCAGGGCGCAGAGCGGGAACGCTGCGTGGGCCGCGATGCCATCGGTGCTTGCACGGCCATTTGGCGCGCAAACACGTGCAGCTGCTGGTCCGTCGTCGTGCTGATCGCGTACCCCGAGTAACCGTTGCGCGTGGTGTCCACCACGATGCTCCGCGCATGGTCGCGCGTCGTCGTGAACCAGCGCCCAGCTGCGCGCATCACTTGGCTCCGCCCAGGATATCGGTGAGGCCCGTGCTGTCGTCGGCAAGCCACTAGGCGATGGCGATGGCGGTGGCGATGGCGACGGCGACGGCGACGGCGGGGAGCGGGGTGCAGTGGTCGGCCGGCCCCTCCACCTTCGAGTTCGTCACCCGCGGGGTTGTTGTCGGGGTTGTTGTCGGGGTTCTTCTGGCCGGGGACCAGATCTTTCGGGTGATCCGTGTCGTCACCCGGCGTCGTCGAGCTCGCTTCGCCCCTCGTGCCCCCAATCTGGTTTAGTTCCGGCGTCGCCCGCGGTCTGCCCCACGTTTCCGTGTCGGGTGGTCTCGCTGCCGGGGCAGCCTCGCCGCGGGCGACGTCGTTCGGATCAAGTTCCACGCAGCGCTGGGTCCATGCCAAGGCGTTGCGTCACGCCGAGGGGAGCGCCCCAGGTTGTCCGGCGAGCGCGGGCCCGATCGTGGGGATGGATCGTGGGGGACCGATCGTGCGGGGTCGCGCGCAAGGTTGGGTCCACGTGAAGACGGTTGCGCGTGGGACGGATCGCTCGCATCCGAAGTGTGGTACGGGAGCCATGGCCTCGGCTCTAGCTCGCCCGAGCTGCTTCCTCTCCCGGTCCTTCCGGGACGCACCGCGGCAGGTGGGTTGGGTAGAATTGGGGATGTCCACGTGCAGTGTTCGGTCGGCGATGTGGATCTCGGTTGCACACCGAGCGTTGGGCTGTCGGGTAAGAGCGGCAGGCGGTGTCTGGCTGCTGGGCTCTCGGAACCGCAGGTCGGCGACCGGAGCCCCCCTGCTTTCGTCGAGGCGACGGGCGTCTCCACCTGCGACGGATGAGGAAGATCGCAACGAGCGCTGCGTATGGAGCGAGCCGTAGGGGTGACGGCGCGGGTGTGGGACAGTCGACGCTTCGTTGTGCATGGCGCCCGCCGATGTCCGCACCAGGCGGAGATGCGCGAGAGCATGTGTACAGCCAGAGAACCTCCCTGTGAGGCGAGAGCGACCAAGATAGACGTGCGGCGTGGTCTGGTATTCGGTCGTCTACACCCAGGCCTGGGCAACGAGGATGCTTCTAGAGTGACGCGGCCGTGAGGGCGGATACCCAGCCTTGACGATCCGACTCGCTGGGGGATCGTCGGGTGATCCAACAGAAACCACCGAGCCGGGTCTTGTTGTCGCGCGGCAGATCGCACTCGCTCGTGGCTGCGATTGTGGCCCCAACGTCAATGTCGGGGTGTCGTCTTGGACCCCTGTTGCGCAGGGTGTCACGCGCGATCCCAGGCCGCGGCCCGAAATGCGCACGTGCGGGGAGAGAAGATCGCAGCAGACTTGTTCTCGGGATGAAAGACTCCGGGATGACGATACTCGCGCGAACACCGGAGTACGTTTTCGCGCGATGGGAGCGGATTTTCGTGACCGTCTGGAGGGAGCGAACACCGGTGGCCTCTATCGAGACTTTGTCCCTGCACTTGGACCGCATGACCCGTGACCATCCGGATGGCTACGCAGCGATCACAATCGCAGAGGTATCTGCTCCGCCACCTTGCTCCAAGGTACGCAGCGAGTTGGCCAGCTTATTGAGGAGGCGACCACCGTTGGCGTCGGCGTTCGTGGTAGAAGGCAGCTGGTTCCGCGTCGCAGCTCTCCGGAGCGTGTCGACGGCCGTGATGCTCGTCTCGCGCCCTCCGTTCGAGCAGCAGGTCGTGTCAACAGTCGCGGAAGCAGCTCGATGGCTGGAATCCGTTCTCCCGTGCCACAGAGGATTCGCGTTCGATGTTCCGACGCTCGTGCTGGCTGTCCACACGGCGCGGCACGGGAGAGGCGTTCGCGCCGAATCGGCAGCCTAGCCGTCTCCTGGGATCAACAAACTCGAAGTGGTCGTCAGTGCGGCTTGCGTTCCGCGTAGGGCACCGTGTCGTCAATGTCGTCGTAGAATCGACCTGAGGCCTGATCGTGGTCCAGGAGTATGCGCCGCGCGACCGCCGTTACCGTCGCGCCGCCGCGCGCGACCGCTGACCCGAGCTGGGGCCAGGTAGTCAACGTCTTACCGACCTCGCGCAGCGACGCTTTCGCTCGATTCGACATCATGCCAAGGTCCAGAAGTTGGGTGACGAATGGGATTTTCTGTTCCGCGCTCAGCCCTCGGAGGTCCTCAGACGAAACGTGTGAAAGACGTCCGTGAAATGGCTCCCTAGTGGGATCCAAGTCGAAGCGTTCAATATCCAATAGCCCGCGGTCGCTGGTATGCATCAGAACCGGGACCCTTAGTCGTCGCGCGTGCTCGCGACCTAGCAGTTTGATGTACAGATCATCGCACTCCTCGACGAGGATATCCAGCGGCCGAGGATTCGACATGAATGGGGCCAGGTTCCCCTCGTCTAGCCCGTCGGAGTATACGCTGATCTTCAGGTATGGATCGATTTCGAGCATTTGCCGGGCTGCGACCACTGCCTTGTTGCGGCCGATGTCCCGTAGGGGGGAGCGGATGCGGTTTAGGTTGGATAGGGAAATTTGATCCGGGTCGGCGAGTCGGAATTCACCGCCTACCCCTTCTAGCGTCATGGTCATCGCCACTGCCTGCCCTACCGAGACGCCAATAATACCCACGATCTTTCGTCGGAGGCGCACTTGCTCCGCGGCTGTGATGTGATTGCGATTTCGCGCACTTCGCAGTTCTCGGAACTCCGTTTCTGGAAGAATGTGAACGACCTCGTTTCGCCAAGGATAATAGCACCAGATCCCGTAGCGACGCGCGTCGCTGTAGCCGAGTTGCTCGTTGGTAAATCGGCGTAGCTCCGCTACGCCGAGTGCATGCTGCGGATGCCGAACCTGGGCCAGCTCATCCAGCTGAGCCTGGAGAGTATCTAGCAACCGCGGCGACGCGACCTGCTCGCGTTCCACTAGATCGATCCAACGTCGTTCACCGTTGGATGAGCCTCGATCGATGATCT
>JAZGFE010000246.1:0-17174 GCA_036479215.1 Nannocystaceae bacterium
GGCGTCGATCAGAGGCGTCGATCAGAGGCGTCGATCAGAGGCGTCGATCAGAGGCGTCGATCAGAGGCGTCGATCAGAGGCGTCGATCAGAGGCGTCGATCAGAGGCGTCGATCAGAGGCGTCTCCCACAAGAGGTCACCGGTGTAGCCACGCCCCGCCAGCGTCCCCTGATGGGACTCCAGCTCTCGCCGCCATCGTTGGTCATTTGGACCTGATCCACCACGAAAGACATACCCCGAGAAAGGCGGTCTTCGGAGCCCACGGCGCCACCCGGATCTGCTTGGACGGGGTGCGCGGCCCGTGAATACCCTCAAGGCTCTTCCTAAACGTGACACCGCCGTCGCTGCTCACATGGACCTCGTCGCCCGTCGTTGTGACGTATTGGTACAGGGCGTCGTTACCCAACGCGATCGAGCGAATCGCCGTGCCGTTCCCCGCGACCTCGGCGGAAATCGCCTCCCAGTCGCCACCTCGGTTGTTCGTCTTCCACATGCGGTGTGTACCGTGGAACAGGACATCGGGATCGCCCAGATGGTACGCGAACGGGGGCAGGAAGCTGGTGCGATCACCCGGCGCGATGCCCGTCCCCGCATTCGAGAAGTTTATCCCGCCGTCATCCGAACGATAGATATTTCCAGCGTTGTAGATCTCAGAAAAAACCACATTCGGCGTCGCCGGGTGACTCGCGTTGCAACCACCATCGGCGCCCATCACCATCTCCCACACTTGATCGTCGACTCGGAGCACCGGGCCGTTGTCCTGGAGGCCACCCACCATCGACCAGCTGTCGCCATTGTCGGAGATCACGTGTACGCCACTGTCCTCTGCAACGATCAATCCCCCTCCCGCATCGAACGCGAGACGTTGGATATCCGGATGGCTCGGAGTCATGCGAGAAAACTTTCTTCCCCCGTCGGTCGTGCGCACAAGCTGCACCCCGCCGAAGTAGGCCGTATCGACGTCATCGGGGTGGCAACGACGCAAAGGTCGTAGTGCCCCTCTATCTAGGCCCAAAGCCACCGGGCCGGCGCGATGTCCAATTGTCCCCACCGTCACTCGATACATAGACCGACGATTTCGCACCGCCAGCTACCACGTAGAGCCGCTGCGGGTCGACCTGGGAGATCGCTATCACGATTCTATTTGGTTCGCTCGTGAAGCCACTATCGAGCTTCGTCCATGTGTCGCCCCCATCCGTACTGCGATACAGACCGGCTTCGGGCGGCCCCACGGCCTGCACCGGCGATTGAACCCCGACATAAATCCTGTGGGGGACATCGGGCGCGAAAGCGAAGTCACTCACGTCGATCGCGGGAAGCCCATTCACCCTTCCCCAGGTTTCCCCGCCGTCGGAAGATCGAAAGAGCCCACCTTCCTCGGCTCCATCGCGGTGTTCCTTGGGTTCACCCGATTCCGTGACCGAGGCCCACACTTCGCCCGTGCTCCGTGACACGGCGATCTGCCTGACGCTTCGCCCCGCGAACACGTCTTCGCCGCAGTGTTGCCAGGTCTCACCGCCGTCCACGGACTTGTAAACGCCCAGCCCATAGTAACAACACGAACAGCAGGTGGGCTCCCCGGTGCCCACGTAGATCGTCTCTGGATCTAGAGGATCGTACGCTATTACACCGATGGAAGCGACGGGCATGTGGTCCGTGAGGGGGCCCAAGTCCCGCTTTCCCACCTCCACAAGCCACCGGAAGCGGCACCCGCCAAGATGACATCGGGGTCGATAGGGTGGGTCGCCAAGGCGACCATGCGCCCGGCCCACTCCGAACCACCGGTGTCCAGCGGCGCCGGTCCGAACGCGGTCCACTCCGCAGCGTGGATCGTCCGCGGGATCGTGAGCGCCAGCATCGTAAGAAAGACAACGAACGAGATCGCCCGATGGGGAGAGATGGTAAAAGTGGGATACGACATCGAGTGCCCGTCGGTGGGTTGCGCGCCCGCTGGGGTCCTCGCCCTCCCCCTCGTCCTCCCCCGCGCAAGGCCAAGGACCCACGCGAGACTCGGTTGCCTCGCCGTGGCGTAGCTCGGAACAGCGGGGCGACCCCTACAACGTGCCCGCGATCCGCAAACCGCTCACCCACAAGGACACTCGGCAACGCAAGATTGGCAGCCAGGCGGGGTGCGAAACGCAAAATTGCCCAGTGCGCGACACTGGTTCTGTGCGTAGGCTGAAGACATCGGGACACACGATGCGCCAACAAACCACAACCAGCCTCGGAATCGCACTTCTCCTCACCGCCGCCTGCGGGCCGCGTCAAGAGACGCAACAATTCGTTTTCGACGAAAAGGTGCGTGATGTGGTCGTGGACGTGGCGGAAGGTTCGGTGATTGTGCGCGGCAATGGAACCGCTGGAGGTGCTGTGCGGGTGGAGACCCACTGGCGGGGGAGCGCCGCTCAAAGGCCCACCTTCGAGGCACGAATCCTCGATGAAATGCTGCAGGTCCACAGTTACTGCGCAACCCGCAGCGACGACTGCAACACCGACCTCCAGCTTGTGGTGCCCAGCGGCGTGAACCTGATCGTCCATTCCACTCTCGGCGACGTCGAGGTTGGGCGGATCCACGGCTCAATCGACGCGACAGTGGGCGTGGGTGACGTTTGCCTGCGATCCACGCAGGGAGATATCTCTGTGGAACTCCAGCGCGGCAACGTTGTGGGATACGGGCTGACCACAACCGACACGGACATCCAGACTGGCGAGGGCTCCCTCACCCTTCAATTCGATGCGCTGACGGAACGTGTCTCCGCGGCGACACAAGTGGGAGATGTGGACCTCGCGATGCCCACTGGAAGGTACAATGTCTATGCAGATAGCGCCGTGGGCGATGTCTTCGTCAGCGTGGACACAGCGATTCACATCGTCCCCAGTGTGTTTAGTCGCACCGATAGAGGCGACGTACGCATCCACTACTAGATGTGCGCCACCCCACGCACATCCCGAAGCACGGCCACATCTGGCGGTGATACGATGTAGTTTCGCGCTCGACGCCGCGTTTCCTGGGGCACCTGCTGCCACGGTCACGGAAAGCGAGCTAGCATCGGTGTCGATCCCTTCGACCCATGCCCTCGCCCTTGCTACCTCACCCCGCTTCTCGTTGCGTACCACGCGTACCAACAGCTCTCGTCCTCGTTTTTGGGATCGCCTGCCCATCTTTGGCCTGTGGCGATGGCTCGCGGGAAGACAACGACACGGACGGAGAGGGCAACGACGTCGGAGATGCGATTGTGCCCGACGGCGCAGGGAGCGATGATGACGTCAGCGGCGACGGTGAGAGCAGCGACTGCCCCGAGGGAGGCTGCCTCGACCTCGGGGGGACACTCACAACCGAGAGCAGCGACGACTGCAACGACGGCAGCACATACGGCTTCAACGTCATCTGGATAGCGAACACCAGCGAGGGCACGGTTTCCAAAATCGACACGGACACCGCGCAAGAGCTCGCACGTTACCGCACCGGCCCCAACGGCGACGAGAACCCGTCTCGCACATCCGTGAACCTGCGCGGGGATGTGGCAGTGGGCAACCGCCGCGGCAGCGTGATCAAGATCATCGAAAAACTAGAGAACTGCGTCGACAAGAACGGCGATGGTGTCCGCACCTCGACAGGCCCGGCCGATGTGCTGCCCTGGGGTGAGGACGACTGCGTGGCCTGGACACACGAAGTCGGATTTTCCGGCACCACCGATCCCTACACGGGTGGTCCGCGGGCCATCGCTTGGGACTTCGATCGGGAGGCCAGCGACCCCGACATTTCAGGCGACTGCTACGGCAACCCGAACGTTTGGGTTGGCTGGCTCGATCCTCCCAGCACCACGACCATCTTGCGTCGACTGGAGGGATCCACCGGTCAGGTGGACGTCGACCTCCACATCGAGAACTGGGCAGGAAACTGGGGACACGGCAGCTACGGTGGCGCGATTGATTCCAAAGGTGACTTTTGGGCCCTCGGTACCAAGGGCACCTTGGTCCACGTCGACGGAGATCTGCTGGAGGTATCGCGCTGGGACCACCCCACGGGATCGATCCGGCCCTATGGTTTGGCCATCGATGCTGCGGACACGCCATGGATGGCAGGCTACGACGGCCACATCTATCGCTTCGACCGGACCGACGGCCTCTTCATCGACTTGGGTGCGATCACCGGTGGACCATCCATTTTGCGAGGTCTGGCCATCGACAAACAAGGCCACGCATGGCTGGCCGGAAACGCCCCTTGCGGTCTGGTGCGCTACGACACCCACACCGAAACAGTGGTGGACGCGCTGGTCCCCCTGCCTGGATGCACACACATCGTTGGTGTGAGCATCGACAACGATTCGCAAGTCTGGGCTGTGGATCGATATGCGAATCAAGCCTACGAGCTCGAGCCAAGCGACTACTCGACCCGCGTCGTCACGGGTCTCGTAGACCCCTACACCTATTCAGACATGACAGGACAAGGCCTCAACCTTGTTGTGCCACCCACCGAGTAGCGCGGCCGGGTTCCAGACGCCCGGCAACGCCTCCGGTGACGGTTTCTTCAGGTTTCCCCAACACGCTCACGACCGTGGGGCGCATCAAAGTCCAAAACTGGTCCCGCAGGCACGATTCCCGTGGGATTGATGGTCGTATGACTTTGAAAATAGTGCTTCTTGATATGCTCGAAGTTCACGGTTTCCCTCACGCCCGCCACCTGATAGAGGTCCCGCGTGTAGGCCCAGATACTGGGGTAGTCTACGATCCGTTTCAAGTTGGTCTTGAAATGCCCCACGTACACCACGTCGAAGCGCACCAACGTCGTGAACAGCCTCCAATCTCCCTCTGTCAAGCGACAGCCCATGAGATAGCGCCGCGTGGAGAGCCTGTTTTCGAGCCAGTCTAGGGTCTCGAACAGCCTGGCCACGGATTCGTCGTACGCGGGTTGTGTCGTCGCGAACCCGCATCGATACACCCCGTTGTTGAGCGTGTCGTAGATACGCTCATTCACCACCTCCAACTCCGTGCGGATCTGCTCGGGCCAGTAGTCCTCCCCCACGGCTTCCACTCGGTCAAAAGCCGAATTGAACATCCGGATGATCTCGGACGACTCGTTGCTCACGATCGTGTTCGTTTGCTTGTCCCACAACACTGGGACCGTCACCCGCCCAGAGTAACTCGACTCGGCCCTCGTGTAGACTTGGTGCAAGAACTCGCTGCCCGACACCGTGTCCGGGATGGTTTGCGGCCCCTCCTGGAAGGTCCAGCCATTCTGCCCCATGCTGTAATGCACAACCGACAGTCCGACAATATCCTCGAGGCCCTTGAGCTTGCGGAAGATCAGTGTTCGATGGGCCCACGGGCAAGCGTAGGATACATACAAATGGTAGCGTCCCGACTCGGCCCGGAACCCACTGCCGCCGCCGGGCCCTGCACTCCCGTCCACCGTGACCCAACTCCGAAACCCCGACTGGGCGCGCACAAAGTGCCCCTCGGTGCGTCTCGTATCGTACCAAACGTCGTGCCAAATTCCGTCGATCAGTTTTCCCATACGTGGACTCTTCCTTGGTTGAATCTTCCTTGGAGATCGCTGGACCCGCTCGGCCCACTGTTTGACTAGAGATGCCCCATCTTTCCGGAGCGATAGTCGCGGATAGCCTCGGCGATCTCATGCTCTGTATTCATGACAAAAGGGCCACGCGCCACGACCTCCTCGTCAAAGGGCTCCCCGTTGAGCACTAGGAGCCTCGTATCGGCCCGCGCCTCGAACTCGAGGCGCCCCGGCTTGGCACGATCGAATACGACAAGATCGCGCACGCCGAGGTCGGAGCGTCCTTGTGCCATGACGCGCCCGCGGAGCACGAACGCGAGCGTCGTCGTACCTGGTTTTGGCTCGAGCCACGTACCGCCGCCGGCCCCAAGCTCGATATCAAGAATGGTGATGGGCGTGTGCGTTCGCGCGGTACCCACCACGCCTCCCCATTCCCCGGCGATGACCCGCGCCGAGGCGTCCCTGATCTCGATTCTCGGAAAGTCCGCGGCCAACAACGACTGATATCGGGGGGGGGTCATCTTTAGCCGTGCCGGAAGATTGACCCACAGCTGGACCATCTCCAGCAGTCCACCCTCGTTCGTAAGACGCTTGGAGTGCATCTCCTCATGCACGACACCCGCGCCAGCGGTCATCCATTGCACATCGCCACGACCGATCCTACCGCCGCCACCGTTGGAATCCCTGTGATCGATCTCGCCATCCAACGCGAACGTCACCGTCTCGAACCCACGATGGGGATGCTCGCCAACACCCCTGGGCCGCGACGACGAATCGAACCACAGCGGTGGCGCGTAGTCCATCAGGATGAAGGGACTCAGCAACCTCGGATCAAGCCGATGGGGCGAAAAAATCGTATAAACATGGAACCCATCTCCCACCCAGTGTTGGTCGTGGGTGGTGAGCACGGTCGAGAGGGGCTGCAGTGCGCGTTTCGGAACCCCACCACCGGCCGCGGCTTGCCAAGCGGCACCCAGCCCAGAGGTGGCCACCACGGCGGCGGTGCTCCCTTGAATCACGGTTCGACGTGTCGGGTGCTTCATGACCCCCATGGTGGACCCGGCACCGCCCATCCGGGAGACCACATTTCTTGTGCCACGGGTTGCGTGATCGCAACCATGTCGGGCATCCTCGACCAGCGGGAGCGAAAACGCGACAATCCAGATGAGGCAAATGAACAACCTTTCCACCTTTGTGGAGGTCGTACGGGCCGGCAGCCTAGCTGCAGCCGCGCGCAAACTCGGCGTGCCCAAGTCCACCGTCGGACGACGCTTGGCCCGCCTGGAGGAAGAGATCGGCGTGCAGCTCGTGCGCAGTGACGGGCGCCGCGCTCGGCTCACCGACGACGCTCGCGAACTGTACGACACGGTTGCGAGCTCGCTCGACACCATCGATCAAGCGCTCCGTTGGTTTGGCGCGGCGTCGACCACTTTGCAGGGTGTCGTGCGAATCAGCGCTCCGCTCGATCTCGGTCGCATGGAGATCGCCCCGAGCCTTGCCGAGTTCGGGCGCACGTATCCGGGAATCACAGTCGATCTGAGTCTGAGCGACCGACTCGTGGACCTAGTGCAGGAGGGATTCGATCTCGCAATTCGTGCAGGGGTTGTTCGCGCCGAACTTGGCACGCCGAGCCTCATCAGCCGCCAAGTCTGTCCTTCGATCCTCCGGCTCGCGGCACACCCCAGCCGCGCCGCGGCCATCGACTCGGTGGAACAGCTACGGCGCGAGCCTTTCGTACTCTTCCGACCGCAAGCACAGCCTCAACGGCTGATTCTATTCGACGAGCGTGCGCCCACGGCACCGATCACATTGGATGTCACCGGCACGGTCGTGGTGCACGACTATTCGGCCCTGGCGGAATTCGTCGCCCAAGACCGCGGCGTGGGCCTGCTGCCCGATTTTCACCTCGCCCACGCACGAGTCACCGGACGACTCGCCCCCGTGCTTCCCCTTCTGAGCCTGCGGTCCGGGTCTTTGCTGCTCGTGTATCCCAGTCGGAAGCTCCCCCGCCGCGTACGCGTGCTTCTCGAGTTTCTCACCGCCTCGCTGACGGATCGCCACGCGGTCGCACTCCCCGTGCGACCGCGCTGAAGGCATGCCGAGTTCTACGAACGAGGCCACCCGACTTCGACCTCGAACGGCGTCAGTGGCACGAACAACAGAGGGTGAAGAAATTGAAAGACCGTCGACGACCGCGACTGCCGCGGCTCTGGAAGAACGCCGGTTGCATACGGGGCATCCGTACGCCGCAACACGCAAACGGCTCACAGATCGACTTATGCAGAATAGACGGATGCCCATTGCGCGCCCGCGGGTCGCCCCTATCGCCATGATCTATGGTACGACAAGAGCATGACACGTCTATGTCCGACCGTCACCTTTGTTGCTCTCGGCGCTCTCACCCTAGCGGGCTGCAACGCTGCCGCAGATCCTGAAGCGTCTATCGATAGCGGTGCGAGTGAGGGCAGCGACGATAGCGACGATAGCGACGTGAGTGAAGCGAGCGACAACAGCGACGATGTGGGCGCAGAGACGGAGAACGATGGTGATGGTGATGGTGATGGTGATGGTGATGGTGATGGTGATGGTGATGGTGATGGTGATGGTGATGGTGATGGTGATGGTGATGGTGATGGCCCGGCCGAAACTGGGGGGGATCAGAGCGAGACCGGGAGCGATCAGGGCGAGTCAGAAGAAAATGAGGGTCCTGTCGAGCTGTGTCCGGGTGCGAACAAGCCCCAGCCCTGCGTAGGTGGCGAGGTGGCGGGCTACGCTTGCGAAGCTGTGGAACTGCTGTCGATCATGGGGTCCGGTGAGATAGGAGGAGGATCCATCAGCGACAGCTGGGGGTGGACCTACCGCGATCGCATCTTTGCCCTGGTCGGAACCACGAAAGGCACAGCATTCCTTGAGGTGACCGACCCCTGCAGCCCGATCTACCTGGGGCTCATGCCCCAATCCTCCGATTCCAACGCGATTTGGCATGACATCAAGGTGTGGGACCACTATGCGTTCGTCGTCAGCGAAGCAAAGGGTCACGGCGTACAGGTCTTCGATCTCAACCGTCTCCTCGACGCCACGGAAGGCGAGACCTTCGATGAGGACGCGTACTACGACGGTTTTGGTTCGGCGCACAATATTGCGATCGACCCCGATCACCCCTATGCGTACGGTGTCGGCACGGGATCCTGTTCTGGCGGCCTCCACATCATGGACCTAGCTGACCCCCTCAATCCCACGCAGGCTGGCTGCTGGGGCGAAGCGGGTTACATTCACGACGCCCACTGCCTCACGTACAACGGGCCGGACACAGATCACGTCGGCAAAGAACTGTGTCTGACGGCGAACGGTGGAGGAAAGGCGTTTAGCATCGTCGACGTCACCGACAAGAGCGCCCCGATCGAACTGTCGCGCGGCAAGTATCCGACGCCCGCCTACACGCACCAAGGATGGATGACGGACGATCATAAGTACTTTCTGCTCGGAGATGAACTCGACGAGGGCAAGTCTCAAGAGTATACGCGCACGATGATCTTCAACGTCGAGGACCTCGACGAGCCCGTGCTGATAGCCGAGCACCAAGGCACCACAAAGGCGACCGACCACAACATGTACGTCATCAAGGACAAAGTGTACCAGTCCAACTACGGCAGTGGTCTCCAGGTGCTTGATCTTTCCAATGTCGCCGCCGGTGAGCTCACCCAGATCGCGTGGTTCGACACGCGCCCCGACGGCGAAAAAGGCATGAACGGCGCCTGGAATACCTACCCGTATTTTTGGAACGGGCGCGTCGTAATGATCACCGGCGGTGGCAAAGTCGCCTTCGTCACACTGACGGATACCCCGCCCGGATAACGCGATCAGCACATGATTGTCGGCGGTTGCGAGGTCGCGTTCGTCACGCTGACGAACGCACCGCCCAGCGAGCGCGGGCTGCGACGACGGCCTGCGTCGGGGCCCACACGCTCGTTCGCGATCAGGGTGCCTGTCCCCACAATTTCGCGTCACCACGCGCAGGGTCTACGTTCACGTAGTAGGTACCGGCGGCCAATCTGACGACCTGGAGGCACCGGCCATCTTGGGAGCCGCCCAGCGTTTCGTAGTCCACGTCGGTTTCCACCGTGAACGACAGCTCCGTGCCGTATCGTGTGCAATCGGCCGACGGCTCATCGAAGCGCAACGAGCCATCCGCATACGATGGCGCCGAACACAGCTCTTTCGCTTTTTGGTAGCGAATGGCCGTCGATGGCCCCGTCACCCACAACTCGCCAGCGTTCACCCTCGCTTCCACAGAATCGAGGTGTTCTTCGTACTCGCTTGTCAGGATCTGCCAAGTGGAGGTCGCTGGATCGGGATCCAGCGTGCCCACCACCGCGTGAAACTCCCGGATCGCATAGCCGCCGCCATCGATAGCTTGCGCTACATACTCGTCCAATTCAACGAGCTGGTGAGCGTTCGCCCCCACCCCGGTCGGACTCGCATGTACATCGAAATTGAGTCGGAAGGGATCGAGGTCGTCCGCGCCATTGATCGATCCTTTGCTGCCAGCGCGCGCCCCGATGTAGTCGATGCGCCCCAGTTCCTCGAGATGGGCGTCGGAAAACAAATCGGTGGGGAAGATATAGAACTCGATCGGGTACTTCGCGCCCGCCCGCAGCAGGTCAGAGGCGACCGATATCTCCTGCTGGATATCGTAGGGGTACCCCCAGCTTCCATCGATGGGGTTGTGCGAAAAACTGTGGTTCACAAGTTCATGCCCCGCAGCACCGAGCACGTTCACAGTCTCCCATTGATCCCAATCTGCCTTCTCGAACACGCCTGTCTGCCCCTCCACCGGGTCCCAACCGTCACAGCCCGCAGCGACCATACCGAATGCTGCGACCAGACCGCGTTGTTCCAGTGCCGGCGCCACGACGTTGAAGTGACTACTCTCGAAATCCCAGCACGTGTCATCGTGGAAGATCGTATAGGCGCCAGCAGCGTCGTTTTTCCATGTCGGCACATCGACCCCCACCGTCACCTCCCCCAGTGCCACGCTCGTCGCCTCGCCGCAGTCGCCATCTTCGCTGCCGTCGTCATCGCTATCGTCATCGTCATCGTCATCGTCATCGTCATCATCATCATCATCATCATCATCGTCATCGTCATCGTCATCGTCATCGTCATCACCATCCTCACCGTCATCAAGCACGACCTCATCGTCATCCTCACTATTGGACGAGCTTCCACATCCAAAGGTCAACGGCGCGACCGCAAGACAGGACACATATAGCAGCAAAGGTCGTCGTAACATGTTCATATCCTGTTCTCAGATTAGCATGGTCGTCCTCTCTTCGTACGCGTCGGGTTCGCGGCCGCCACCGCACAACTGTTGCAACGATCCCGTGGACAAGCATGATCCCTGCGTCGCGGGTATGGCCTCCACGCCCGCGGTTCAGCAGCGTGCCCCCCCTCCCTAGGCTGCGAGCCGCCAAGTTCACGCCCCGAGCCCCAGCGGCGTACGACGCAACACCGGAGCTCGGTACAGCAGTGCGCGGGTCTCACCATAGTGACGACACGCGTCCGGCACACGCAACACCCTCCGACAACCGCCCGACAAGCGACCGGAGGCAATCCCCACGAGCCCCCTCCAGGCCCGAAGCTGGGCCCCACGAGCAGATCTCTCACTGTCCAAGCCCGCGCAATCGCGCTACGTCCGTGCACCGGCCGCGACGCGCAAACATTGCCGTTGCCGACCCGGAGCGCCGCGACCTAATATTCCGGCGGCCCGTGTAGCCATGAACTCCCCCTCACCCGCGTGCCCGCGCACAGAACGCTGCGGCCGCGACAAAGCACGAAAAAAACGGTATGGCCTGCCTGCAATTGTGTCCCGGCCAAACCGTCATCGTGCCCCGGCACAGGCGCACACGTCCAACGATCGCCACAACGAAGACAGCAAGATGTCCGTTCGAAATCATCTCTCCTCGGCCGCCCTGCTCGCCCTAGCACTCGGCGCCTGCGGTCCAACCGGGGGCGCTGCCTTCTCCGGCGAGGATCTCTACGACGCCTGCGAGAATTGCCACGGTGCCGACGGTGCGGGCGCCCCCGAGCTCAAGGCGCCCGCTATCGCCGGCATGGCGGCGTGGTACGTGGAGGGCCAGCTCAAGAAATTTCGTAGCGGAGCTCGCGGCGCACACCCCGACGACGATCCGGGCATGCGAATGCGCCCCATGTCCAAGTCGATGCCCAACGATGAGGCGGTCGCAGCCGTCGCACAGTACGTTTCCCGCCTACCCAAGCAACCGAGTGTATCCACCCTCGAAGGCGCCGATGCCAAACGCGGTGCGAGCTATTACGCGACCTGTATCGCCTGCCACGGCGCCTCGGCCGAGGGCATGCGGGCCCTCAACGCACCGGCGCTATCGGGTGCGAACGACTGGTACCTACTCACCCAAATTCGCAATTTCAAGACGGGTTTGCGTGGCGCCGACCCCATGTCGGACCCCACCGGCTCTCAGATGCGAGCGATGGCCCTCACACTGCCGAGCGACCAAGCCGCAAAAGACGTGGTGGCCTATATCTCGACGCTGTCCCGATAGCGGCCGACAAACGTCACAGAGCGAAAGCCGGACTCCCATGGCAGACAAACAAATAGACGCCGACACCTTCATCAAGAAGACCTTCATCGTCACGATGATCACAACCGCACTTTACGTCGGCGCTGTATTTGTCTTCATCCTCTAGGGACGATCGCATGGACTTGCTACCGCCAAGACTCTCGACCTACGCGGCCGATATCGACAACCTGATCTTCCTCGTCGGGGCGATCGTCGGGTTTTGGTTCGTTCTCACCTTCGGCGTACTCATCTACCTGGTCTTCAAATTCCGAGCTCGACCCGGCGAAAAAGCCCTCTACATCGAGGGCACCGAAAAACGCTACACGAAACCTATCTCGTGGGCGCACACGCTTGTCTTGCTCTGCGACGTTTTGGTCATCGTGGCAGCGATTCGCGTGTGGGTTACCGTCAAGCAAGACCTCCCCGAAGCCGACGCTACCGTGCGCGTGATCAGCCAACAGTGGACCTGGAGTTTCCAACACCCCGGTCCCGATGGCGAACTCGACACCCCCGACGACATCTTTACAACCGACGAACTCCACGTCGAGGTCGGCAAGGTCTACCACTACAAGCTGGTCTCCCGTGACGTTCTCCACGATTTCTCCGTGCCAGTGTTCCGCCTCAAACAAGACGCGATACCCGGCCGCGAGATAACCGGATGGTTCGAAGCCACCGATACAGGCGAACACGACATTCAGTGTGCCGAGATGTGCGGCATAGGTCATGGCATCATGGCAGCTCGCATTTTCCTAGAAAGCCCCGCCGACCACCAGGCGTGGATCGCTAAGCAGCAGCAGAAGCAGGCCGCACTCGTGGCCGTATCCGGCTGATTGGCTACCCAACGAGGATCGCCATGTCCAACGCATCCAGTCCCGATTCCGCCCACACAGGCGCTCACGACGAAGCTCACCACCACGAGGAGAGTTTCTTCCACAAGTACTTGTGGTCCACCGATCACAAGATGATCGCCATGCAATACCTGTTTACGGGTATGGCGATGGCGCTCATCGGCGGCTTCATGGCCTACGCCTTTCGCATGCAGCTCGCCTACCCGGGGGAGCACGTGCCTGGTTTCGGTATCGTGTCGCCCACCGAGTACAACGCGCTGGTTACCAACCACGGCACCATCATGATCTTCTGGGTGGCGATGCCCGTGCTGATCGCCGCATTCGGGAACTACCTGATCCCGCTGATGCTCGGCTGTGACGACATGGTGTTCCCCCGCATCAATCGGCTGTCGTACCAGATCTTCCTCATCAGCGCCCTCATCCTCATCGCGTCCTTCTTCGTGCCCGGCGGCGGATTTGGAGGCGCATGGACGGCCTATCCGCCGCTCTCCTCCAAAGCGATCTACAACCTTACACCTCTGGGTCAGACCATGTGGATGGTCGCGGTGGCCGTTGAGTTCGTGGCCTTCCTACTCGGCGGGATCAACTTCATCACGACCGCCATGAATTCACGGGCCCCGGGGATGAAGATGTTCGATATCCCGATGGTGATCTGGATGATCGTCATCGCCAGCATTCTGTTTCTCGCTTCTGTCGGGCCCCTCGTCGCCGGCGCCGTGATGCTGATATTCGACCAGACGCTGGGGACCGCGTTCTTCGACCCGAACCGCGGCGGAGATCCGGTGCTATGGCAGCACCTGTTTTGGTTCTTTGGCCACCCCGAGGTGTATGTCGTGCTGCTCCCCGCCATGGGAATCGTCGCCGAGATCATCACCGTCTTCGCCCGCAAGAAACTCTTTGGCTACAAGACGGTGTTCTACACCACACTAGCGACGGGTATCCTAAGTTTCTTTGTATGGGCGCACCACCAGTTCGTCTCGGGTATCGACCCGCGTATGGCGAACATCTTTACGGTCACCACCGTACTGATCTCCGTGCCTCTAGCGGAGATGTGCTTCGTCTACATCGCAACGCTCTATGGCGGAGCAATTCGGCTGACCACCCCCATGCTCTGGGCCCTCGCTTTCCTCGGCGAATTTCTCATCGGTGGGGTCACGGGTATTTTCCTCGGCGCCAGCGGGGCGGACATCTACTTGCACGACTCCTATTTCGTCCTCGCACATTTCCACTACACCTTCTTTCCCATCGCCATCATCGGAGTCTTCGCGGGTCTGACGATGTGGTATCCGAAGATGTTCGGGCGAATGATGAACGAGACCTGGGGGAAGATTCACTTCTGGCTCACCATCATTCCTTTCAACCTCATATTCATCCCGCTATTCGTGCTCGGGATGGGTGGTCAGCACCGGCGGATCTATAACTACGAGCATTTTCCCGAACTCGCGGGCGAGTCCATGCAGGACCTCCGCATCCTCGCCACAGCAGCACTTATCGTGATGCTGGTATCGCAAGCGATTTTTCTCTTCAACTTTTTCGGGAGCATGAAAGCGGGCAAGAAGGCGGGGCGGAACCCATGGAGGGCCAATACCCTGGAGTGGGTCACCGCTTCACCGCCAGGTCACGGAAACTTCCATCCCATGCCTGAGGTATATCGTGGCCCCTACGAGTATAGCCACCCGGACCGAGAAGAAGACTACTGGCCGCAAAACGAGCCGCCCAACTAGCGCACGCGAAGCACAAACACGATGAAACCGATTGCGACCACACGAAGCGTTACTGGCATCCCGACGGGCCGCCTGGCGATCTGGTGGGTGATCACCTCCGAGATCGTCATCTTTGGTGGCCTGCTTGCCAGCTACATCATGCACCGCCTCGGTCACGAGGAATGGGCCGGATACGCCGCTCACACCAACACACTGGCGGGGGGCACAAATACGTTCGTGCTTCTCACATCCAGCCTGACCATCGTGCTGGCTCATAAGGCTGCCGAGGCGGGAGACGGCCGAAAAGCCTTCAGATTCATCTGGTGCACGATCTTCGGGGGTCTGACCTTCCTCGTGATCAAGAGCCTCGAATGGACCGCCGAGATCAAAGCTGGGTACACGATCACCACCAATAATTTTTGGTCCTTCTACTACACGGCTGCCGGCTTGCACGGGCTACACGTGATCGCTGGCATGATCATCATGGGCATTATTTCCTTCCAGGCGCGACGGAACAAAGAGCTGCAGCGCGTAGAGCTGATCGGTTTGTATTGGCACTTCGTGGACCTCGTCTGGATCTTCCTTTTTCCCCTCCTGTACATCGCCAAATAGGATACCGAGGCAAGTATGTCAGGCGAACACGCCCACGCACACCCCAACTACATCAAGATCTGGGCTATTCTTGTCTTCCTCCTGCTCGTCAGCGTTGCCGGCCCGATGTTGGAACATCCCATCATCACGTTGATCACAGCCTTCGGTATAGCCTTTGTCAAAGCGTTCTTGGTCGCCAAGCACTTCATGCATCTTAACATCGAGAAGAAACTGGCGACTTACCTACTGTGCACGGCCGTCGCGTTCATGCTCCTGTTCTTTGCGGGTACAGCGCCAGATATCATGCGACACGAGGGTCAAAACTGGGAGCATCAGTCTGCCAAACATGAGACCGCCCGCGCGCTGAAGGCCGCCGAGCACGATCCGGCTGCACACTAGGCCGGCCACTCGCCTGGACACGAACGCGCTTTTCGCTCATTCTCCGACCATGCTCACGCCCGTCGCCAGCACCGCTACCCACACGAGCTTGGACTCCGGTGTTCCGGTGCGGCGGCCCCAGTTGGTTTCGAGCGGCACCCTCGGCATGATGATCTTTGTGGTTACGGAAGTGATGCTCTTCGCCGGCATGATCAGTGCCTTCATGATCGTGCGCACCACGGCCGTCGGCGCCTGGCCGCCTCCCGATCAGCCAAGACTCCCTGTGGGCGAAACACTGATCAACACCGCCGCACTGTTGGTGAGCGGCGTATTCCTCTTCCTGGCCCAACGAGCCTACTACCGCGGAGATCTCGTCCGCTTCCGCGTGCTGCTACGGACCACGATGGGTCTGGGCGCTTTTTTCGTACTTTTTCAAGGCGCCGAGTGGATCGCCCTGCTCTACCAAGGGCTCACGCTCACATCGAGCACCCACGGTAGCTTCTTCTACATGATTGTGGGCACGCACGCGGCACACGCAATCGCTGCCCTCGCCCTGCTAGGGCGCGTGTACTTGCACCATGCCAGAGGCACCCTCGCGTCTGGATCCGTCGGCGGTGCAGCGGTGCTGTGGTACTTCGTCGTCATCATGTGGCCGTTCCTCTATGCGCGGGTCTACCTATAGGACAATGCCTCAACAAGCCGGAGCCACCTCCATTCTGGCCACGCTGTGATGCTGCAAACACGCGACACAGATTGCCGAAAGGGCCCGCGCGGCTCGCTCTACCGGGATGCCCAGCGCACTCTCGGGACCGCGGTCGGCGTATCGGCGCTGCTGGTCGCCCGCGCCTGCCAGGCCTGCCCCGTTTGTTTCTCGGCGAAGAACGAGGACAACCAACTGGCCTTCATCGTGACGACGGGTATCCTCACCTTCACCCCGTTGCTGATGATCGGTGCCTTCGCCTGGTGGCTTCGGCGGAGGCTGCGTGAGATCGAACTCGCCCACCCGCAGCTCCCATCCGACCGGCCCGCGCCAGTGAGCGCTCCCCCTCCGGGCGCCACTGGCCTGGTCAGCCTGATCGCGCGGCTCATCGCCAGCGCATCTAGCTCACCACGCCGCCGCGCCCGGTCCACGCAGACGCCACACTGACCGGACACGCGCCCCCCCGGGGCACCTCCGATCCACCGCGGCGTGCACCGTCGGTTGCAGATGTAGCGCTCGCGCCCGGCCAGGGAGTCGCCGTCCCGCATGGGGCCATCTGCACGTGCTCACGCTACAGCCGCGAGGATGGAACTGTTTTTCATCGGGATACGTCGATCTACGTATGGCCCCCTACGTATTACTCGCAATACTAATCGTATGCCGAAACACAACCATTTCACTCGCAGTGCCGCTGTGGTCGGGGGCGCCCTGCTTGGCGCAATGACCGGCTGTCTCCAACCCGCCGACGACATCGACGACCTCGAGGGCCCAGATGGCCCCCTTCAGTCCACACACGACCGCGGTACCACCCTCGACAACGGTCTCTCCTTCTCAAACGGTC
>JAZGFE010000247.1:0-11520 GCA_036479215.1 Nannocystaceae bacterium
CCGAGGTCGAATTTCGGCCCGTCATCGTCATCGTCATCGTCATCGTCATCGTCATCGTCATCGTCATCGTCATCGCTCGGACCGTTGTTGTCGTTGTCATCGTCGCCACCGGGACCGCTGTCTTGATCATCGTCGTCCGCAACGACGGCATCGTCGTCGTCGGCGGCGGGCGGAGAGCCGCCGGACGCGTTGGCGTCCCAATCCGATCCGTCGCCGCCAGCGTCGAGTTTACAGCCCACAGGGCACACGACAGAGAGGCAGATCCACGTGGAGAAAAGGGCAAAACGGGGGGAAGTTCGATGCATCGTGGCAGGGACTCCAGATCCCCTAAAGGTGGCGGTTCCGTGTTGAAAGGGTCTCAAATCTCACACATACGGCGATCGCCTTGCCGTGGCCGGCGCATTTGGGTCGGCCACGGCAAGGCTAGACTTCGATGGCTGGTGGGGAACGCAGGTCGCGGCGAGCGCCGAGACCCGCGGAGAAGCGGCTATCTAGCGGCGGTGTGCCTCGCAGGAGGAGCCGCGGATGCCGATGCCCGAGATGTAAACGGGCGCGACGCAAGTCTTTGCCGCGGGGCAATCGTTGGCGTCGGGACGGCACTCGCCGCACGCCCCTACCGCCGGTACGAGCCCGGTGTCGTCGTCGCCTACGGGGTCGACGGCCACGCAATGGCCCGCGCACGCCAGCTCACCGCTGTTCGCCACGTCGCAGTATGCGTCCTGCAACGCAGAAGCCTCCGATACGCATACTCGAAAATCGCCCGGATAGCCCACGGCGCAGACTTCGCCGGTCCCGCAGTCTGTGTCCACGGCACAGTGGCTGCATGTGACCTGCTCGAATTGGAGCGTGCAGTGCAGCTCTGCTTGGCAGGAAGCGTCTTGGGTGCACGCTTCGCCGGGAAGTCCCTCGCTGCACCTATGCCACCCTTCGTGGCGTTCAATGGCGAGGTAGATGCAGTTGAGACCGGTCCCCTCGTCTCGGCATTGTTGTGCATCTTTGCACTCCGAACAGTGGCCTTCGGTGCAGCGCTCCAGCCCGCACCCGGCATCCGCGTCGCACATCTCACCCAGCTCCCCGGTACTGCAGTTGAAGTACGTGGGCTCGTCGAGATTCTCCGGCTGACTGTTGGTGCAGTTGAGACCCTCTCCAGACGCCTGGCAATCGGCGTCGTCGATGCACTGGGAGCATTTTCCGTAGCCCGCTTCTTCGCCCTCTGGTCGGCAGATGGTACTGGCGCAATCTTGCGGTTCGTAACACTCCTCACCCAGTGCGCCGGAGGTACAACGGTAGTACCCCGCGCTCAGATCCATGGTGCAATTAATGCCGCCGCTGATGTCGCGGCAGTGGTCGGCGTCTCGGCATTCGGAACACAGTCCAAAATCCGCATCGGGGCGTCGGTGGCACACGCTATCTTTGCAACCCGTGTCCGCGTTGCACAAATCTCCGAGTAGCCCGGCGGAGCAGACGCGGTAGCCAGAGACCGGATCCCACACACAGGATTGCCCTTCGATGTCGCAATGCTCGCTCTCCGTGCACTCGGAGCACACACTCCCGGCAGACCACGAGAAACAAAACCCGCTGGTGCAGTCGTCCGCTGTGTCGCACGGATCTCCGTTGCCGCCCAGAGACGGCGTTGCGCTGCTCGAGTTCTCCGGAGAACCGTTGCCGTCGTCGCCGTCACCGTCGCCGTCGCCGGGACCGTCGCCGGGACCGTCGCCATCGCCGTCGCCCCCACCATCACTGGGACCCCCACCATCACTGGGACCCCCACCATCACCGTCCCCGGGAACCGCCGTGTCCCCGGCGCCTGCGGGCGAGTCGCCGTTGTCGGTCG
Source organism: Nannocystaceae bacterium (assembly GCA_036479215.1). GTDB lineage: Bacteria > Myxococcota_A > Polyangia > Nannocystales > Nannocystaceae > FL481. The sequence continues at coordinate 1,835 of JAZGFE010000247.1, forward strand.
TGTCGTACTGGGGTCGCGACGAACCGCAGCTGCTCTGCGCGGCGGCGGCAAGAACGAGCGGGACAAGTGCGACGCGTGCTGAAAGTCGGATCGAGCGGTGGGGGTGTCGTTGCGGTGTGGTAATAAGCATGGCGTGACCGGGGGATGGGGGACAGACAGGGAAGGACTCAAACGTGCAGCGCCGGGCGTGTGTAAGCGTTGGCGGCTGCGGAGGCGTTTAGCGGTCGATCCGCACGATCTCGTTGGCGGCGGCGTCGGCGTACCACAGTTGGCCGTCGGGCCCGATGGCCAGGCCCATGATGGCAGTGGCGGGCGTTTTGATACGCGCGAGCTCCTCGCCCCCGAGACTGTACGCGATGATCTCGTTCGTGGCGTGGTCGGAAACGAAGAGACGCCCGTCATGGAGCGCGATGCCTGAGGGTTGGTCGAGTCCATCGCTAGCGAACGCCATATACTCCGAGCCGCTGACGCCACTGTATTCGTCGCAATTGTCTCGGTTTCCGGGAAGGGGACCTGTGCTTTCGCCAGTGGTCGTGTCGAGCACCATGATCCGACGATTGCCCGTATCGGCGATGTAGAGCAGCTTCGAGGTCTTGTCGAGGACGAGGTGGCTCGGTACGTCGGGGACGCGCTTGACATCAGCGGTCATGAAACGACGGATGACGCCATCGCCGTGAAAGCCTCCACCTGGGCCATGGTCTTCCTTGAAATCGTAGCGGACCACGTTGCCGGCGTCGCCATCAAATACCCAATAGATATTGGCCTGTTCATGGGCGATGCCCATGCTCACCGGGCTGACGTGCAGCATGTCGAGGTGGCTGCCTTCCTTGGATCCTGGGGGGTACGCCTGACCGACGGTGGCGAAGATGTCGAGCGCCCCGGGCCAAAGCGCCGGACCCATGAAGTTGTCCGGTGGGCTCACGGGTCCGACGTTCCATTCGTCCCGGGACTCGCTGATCGTGGCAAACGTGTTGTTGGCACCGAAGGCGAACGCCGCGATTTGAGGGGAGAAATGCTCCGCGTAGCGATCGATCCGTACCTCTGAAGACTGGGCGTCGGTGCCGGGATCTTGGAAGATCACCATCCCATGGGATCCGCGATTCGCGGTCCAGAGCAGACCCGTCTCGGGCGCGAACTCAAGGTCGCGCGGGACGTCGAGTCCATCGGAGCTCGTCCCGATGACGGTGAAGGCGCCGCCGAACTCCGGGACCTCGTTACTGTTGTCGTTGTCGTTGTCGTTGTCGTTGTCGTTGTCGTTGTCGTTGTCGCCGTCGTCGCCGTCGTCACCGCCGTCATCGTCATCGTCGTCCTCATCGTCCTCATCGTCGTCGTCCTCATCGTCATCGTCATCGTCGTCATCGTCATCGTCATCGTCATCGTCGCCGTCGTTGGCACTCTCGACGGGGTTTGCGCTGTCGTCGCAGCTGGGGGTCGCGAGTGCGAGCGTCAAGACTAGGGGGGGGAAGATTTTGCGCGACGCCAGCAGCATTGAGCGACACTATCGCAACGAAGGTCGATTCACCACCGCAAAACCGGCGACAGGCGGCGTGGACATGAGCTGGACTCGGTTCAAGTCGAGGTAAGGCGGTCGGGCCGGCCGGGTCCGGTCTCTGGCCTTCCCGCGCCGCATTTGTTCCTTCGTGACGACTTTGCTGTTCTTGCTGGCGCGCCCCTTCGAGCGAAGGCCAGCGGTGGGGCAGCCCGCATCGAGTCGACTCGATGCGAAGGGCGGGCGCGGACGGTGCCCGGATCGATGCGTCCAGCACCCGTGTTGCTTCGACGGGAGGCGTATTGACCTAGGCGACGCGCATGTGGCGAGACCTCGCGGTTCGCCGCGCTGGGCACCACAGGTCGCAGCTGCCGAGCGTGTCGCGCCTGGACCCACCATTCCAGTCGCTCCGATCGGTCGTTCTGCGCACTCGAGTTCGAGAGGGGGTCGGCGTTGGCGTTGGCGTTGGCGTTGGCGTTGGCGTTGCTGGGATCGTAGCGGTCGGCTCGCTCCGTTGCCTGTCGGGCGAGCGGGCGGAAGCGCGGTGCGCTTCTTGCGTCTCGCCTCGCGGCGGAGTCCAGGTGACGGCGTGCGGCGGCGGGTTCCCTCTGCGGCTCGTCCGCCAGCAGCCCACGCGCGGGCAGCCGCGGCGGCGGCCCGCGCCCTGCGTTGACACCGCCAGCGGAGCTCTCTACCTTCCGGCACGTGAGTGATCCACTCGATGGCGCCGTGGCCGATCTCCGCCTCGATTCTGCAAAGGCCAAGTCCTGGCCTTTTCAGGAGGCGCGCGCGTTGCTCAAACGCGTCCGAGATCGGCCTGAGGACCAGGCAGTCGTGTTCGAGACCGGCTACGGCCCGTCGGGGCTGCCGCATATCGGCACCTTTGGGGAGGTTGTGCGCACGAGCATGGTCCGTCGAGCGTTCGAGCAACTGACAGGACGTCCAACTCGGCTGTTGGCGTTTTCGGACGATATGGACGGCCTGCGGAAGGTGCCCGGCAACGTGCCGAACGCCGCACTGCTGGAGGCCCATCTTCAAAAGCCGCTGACCACTGTGCCCGACCCCTTCGGCTGCTGCGAGAGCTTTGCTCACCACAACAACGCGAAGTTGCGCTCTTTTCTCGACAGCTTCGGGTTTTCCTACGAGTTCATCTCGTCGACGACCTGCTATCAGTCGGGCAAATTCGACGCCATGCTCCTTCGCGTGCTCGCAAGGCACGAAGCCGTGCTGGAGGTGATCTTGCCCACGCTGGGCGAAGAACGACGCGCCACGTATTCGCCGTTTTTACCAATTTCACCTCAGACGGGACGCGTGCTCTATGTGCCCGTACTCGAGCGCAATGTTGAGTCGGGTACCATCGTCTATCAGGACGAAGACGGCCGGAAGGTCGAAACGCCGGTCACGGGGGGAAACGTCAAGCTTCAGTGGAAGGCAGATTGGGCGGGGCGCTGGTATGCGTTGGGCGTGGACTATGAGATGGCAGGGGAAGACCTGACCGAATCGGTGCGTTTGTCGTCTCATATCGTACGGGCTCTCGGCGCTCGCCCACCGACTGGGTTCAACTACCAGTTGTTTCTAGACGAAGAGGGCAAGAAGATCTCGAAGTCGAAGGGCAACGGTCTCGCTATCGAAGACTGGCTGCGCTACGGCTCTCCGGAGAGTCTCTCGTTCTATATGTACAACGCGCCCAAGAAGGCGAAGAGGCTCTCCTTCGACGTGATCCCCAAAGCCGTGGAGGACTACTACTCCCACCTCTCGCGCTTCGAAGAGGCCGCCGGGACCGCCACACTCGACAACCCGGTGTGGCACGTGCAACAGGCGGCCCGTGGAGCGGCCGTACCACCGCTTGGTTTTTCGCTGTTGCTCAATCTGGTCAGTGCCGCGAACGCGTCCAACAAGGCCCAGTTGTGGGGCTATATCGCAAGGTACGCGCCCGGCACCACGGCTGCCTCTGCGCCCGATCTGGATCGCATGGTGGGCTATGCTCTCAACTACTACGAGGATTTTGTCCGTCCGCATAAGACCTACCGCGGGCCCAGTGAGATGGAACGTGCGGCGATGGAGGCTCTGATGCGACGGCTCGAAGCTGTGGCGTCGGAGGAGACCGACGCCAAGCTACTGCAGCAGCTCGTATTTGAAGCGGGGAAGAGTCAGCCTTTCGAGAGCCTTCGAGATTGGTTCCGAGCGCTGTACGAAGTGCTCTTGGGGCAGCCCCAAGGGCCCCGGTTCGGGTCGTTCGTCGCCGTGTTCGGCGTGGCGGAGACAGTCGAGCTCATGCGGAGGGCCCTTGCGGGGGAAGACCTGGCGGTTGTCGTGCCTTCCGTCGGACCCGTGGGGACGCCGCCCGTAGCGACGCCGCATCGGTGAGTATTGCTTTTGTCCGTCTCAGGCCGTGACCCGGGCCGGATCAGCCGCTGCGGGTCGCCGCCAGAGCTCGGGCCAAACGCTCCGCCGCGACCTCAAGCTCTGCCTCCTCGTAGAACGCGTAGCTGAGACGTATGGCGGTTTCGTGGGCCTGCTCGATGCCGCAAACGGAACCGGGGGTGAATCGCAGCCCACGGGAGATGCTCTCGCGTAGCAGGGTGCTGGCGCGTATGGAGTCCCCGACGTCGAGCCACAGAAAATAGCCACCTTCGGCCAGGCTCACACGCAGGGAGGGGATCGAGCGTAGGAGCGCCTCCCGCAGTGCCGACGCGCGTCGTCCCAGCGTGCCGCGTAGACCGTCGATATGGGGCCCGAGGAAGTCGTCTTCGAGGGCGCCGTGCACGATCGACGCGATAACTGGGTTTAGCCCGCCGCCGCTGCGCAGGACGGGATGGGCGGCGATGCGCTCGATTAAGGAAGGCGCCGCGTGGAACCATCCAAGGCGTAGGCCAGGGCCGAGAATCTTGGAGAAGGTCCCGAGGCTGATCACGCGCTCGTGGGGATCTTGTGAAGCGAGCGGAGCGGGAGCGGGGGCACCGAAGTGCAGCAGATTGTAAGGCTCATCCGCGATGATGAAGAAATCGAAACGTTCGGCTAGATCGACCAGGTGGCGACGTCGCCCCGGGCTGAGCGTCACGCCCGTGGGGTTATGGTACGTGGGGATGCAGTACACCACGTCTACGCGGAGCGTACGGCGGCGGAGCCGCGCTTCCAAGAGATCCACGCGGAGCCCCTCGCTGTCGACGGGCAACCCGACGAGAGATCTCGTGTGGGCCCGGGGGATGTCGCGTGCGAGGAAGTAGGTCGGATCTTCGCAAACGATGGCGCCCCCTCGCAGCAGCAGGGGACACAGCAGATCCATGGCCAGCGAGTTTCCCGCGGAGATGAGAAGTTGTTCGCTGCGGATGTCCGTGTCGTGTCGTGCCGAGAGAAATGTGGCGAGGTCGCGGCGAAATGGCGCCGTGCCCAATGCAGCGCCGTATTGAAGCACGAGTGGATCCGCACCCATGGTCAGACGGCGGGTTGCGATCTTCGCCAATGCGTCGAGTGGAAGCAGACGGGGGGACGGCTGGCCCAGCGCGAGGTTGATCTCGTCGTCTCGTGTCGCCGACTGGGGGAACGTGCCCCCTTGGCGAGTGGGCGGAACAGAGCCACCTCGGCTCCGCTTGCTCGCGGACCGGTTCATGACGGCACGGTACCAGGTCTGCGGCGGAGCCTTCGGCGGCCGACGCCTGTCGCTCTTGGCCTGTGGTCGACCTCAATGAGAAGCAGACGATCGACCGGCCCTGCTGGGGAGGCTGGGCACGACTGCAGTCGTGTCGCACGCGGGGCTCGTACTCCAAGAGGGCCCCCTGTCGCCGACACCCCCGGCGGGGCGATGTCGCGCCTGGAGAGAAGGCGGCGATATCGCCCATTCCCTGCCGATCGGTTCGTTTTTCCTAAGTACTCCATGGTACGTCCGAAATCGCTGTCTCCGCGGTCCGTTTCGACACATCCGGCTGTGCGCTGCAGAAGGGGCGACAGTCGCGGGACCGAGACTCCGCGTAACACTGGGAACGAACGGTTGGCGCGTGGAGAGGAACGCGCTTGTAGCTCCACTCGACGTTCGCAGAGTTGCCTCGCGTGGCGACGGTGGCTACGCTTCTCCGAACTGACGAGGTGGCTACGTTGTCGACTGCCATGGAGGTTCGGCGAGGCTGGGCCGGCCGAGTTGTCGATCGGATCATAGACAATCGTGCATCAGACTATTGTACCTATAATTTCGAGTTCATGAAGAAGCGAACGGCACAAGGATGCCGTGTGGGTGGATCTCGCCGGAGTTCGTTGAGATTCTAGGTGGATCTCAACGAACTCCCGGAAAATTCGTCTCGACGAGCGCCGGTCTGCAACATTCACTATTTCCCAGGAAAGATTGGACGATGCCCGCATATCTCACCACGGAACTCCCGCAGCGCTCAAATCCGGCAGAGAAAACCGCCGACGGCGGGTTGAGGGCTGGACCTGCGAGGGCAGCGGACATCCTCGTAGCCTCAATCGAGTCTCTCGGCGTCGATTCAGTGTTCGGGATACCCGGTGGCGCGCTGGCTCCCCTGTTGGACGCGTTTCGCAGAGCGAAGGCGCTGCACTACGTTGTTACGGCACACGAGTGTTCGGCCGCGTATGCTGCCGCCGGGTACTACGAAGCTACCGGAAAGACCGGAATCATGGCAGTTACGTCCGGTCCGGGCCTCTTGAATGCGGTCAACGGTATCGCTGCCGCGTACGTCGATCAGCGACCTTTGGTGATCATCTCCGGGGAGGTAGGGGTCCGCGTTTCCGGTCGTGGAGGCATCCAGGACGGGAGTGCGCAGGGATTGCGCGTGGTGGAGATCGTGCGGCCGTTCGTCAAGAAGTCTGTCTCTCTAACTGACCCGCAGCAGTTGTCCATCGCGTTCGCGGCCGCGGTCGATCTGGCGAATACGTACCCGAAAGGACCCGTTCTTCTGTCCACACCGATCGACGTTCTGGGCGGACGCGCTCGCTCACAGGAGATCGAGCTCGTTCGTCACGTCGACTACAGCGTTAGCGAGCGAGCGCTGAGACAGGTAGCGACTGCGCTGCTTTCGCCGGGCCGGAAACTTGTCGTGGCAGGAGGTGGGGCCCGTGAGGAGGCCGCGAGAGCGCCCCTGGAGCGGCTTCTTTTGTCTTGTCCGGACCTGTACGTCGGAACCACAATAAAGGGCAAGGGAACGGTACGCGAGAGCCACCCGAGGCATCTCGGCGTGATCGGGATGGCCGGGCATCCATCGGCTCACGCGTTCATTCAGCGCGGTCTCGACGTCGTTCTTGTACTGGGGTCTGCTCTGGGTGAGATGGGCACAGATGCTTGGGCGCCAGGCCTACAGCCGGACAAGCTCTTGATCCAGATTGACGTGGACGTCGAAAAATTTACTCGGAGTTTTGCTCCGAATCTGGCGGTGCGCTCGCCAGTGCCTCCATTCTTGCGAGCGTTGAACCAGCACATCGAGGGTGCCGCGCAGGAAGCAGTCGAGGCGCGTCCATCCAGGGTCGAGTTTCACCGATCTGTGCGTGTTCGAGGGAGCGGTGTAGGACGCGGGCACGTGGCCCGTAGCGAGGCGTGCCGAACAGACACTGAGGCGGGTACTGCGTCGGGCGCGTCCTTGCGACTACATACCGACCCGAAAAAAATGAGTGTCGGACCGACGGGGCGTATCACAGCCTGTCGCGTGCTCTGGGAGCTACAGACGATCATGCCTCGTGACTGCATCTACGTCGTGGACGCCGGCAACAATCTCTTCAGCGCAGCTCACTACTTACGTATCGAGCGCGCGTGGCAGTTTGTCGGATCCCAAACGCTCGCCTCCATGGGATCCTCAATCGGGATAGCAATGGGAATTCAGTGCGGGCAACCGGGGAAGACGGTGGTCTGCATCATCGGTGACGGCGGGTTGCGCATGCAGGAAGGCGAGCTGGCGACCATTTCCCGCGAAAAATTCCCGATCTTCGTTCTCGCCCTCGACGATGAACGCCAGGGTATGGTGGATTCGGGGCAAACTGCGCAATACGGGGCCTCAGCTGCGTACGAGCGGACCGTGTGCGACATGACGATGTTGGCTTCGGCCCACGGCATTCACGCGATCTCGGTCACAGAACCGGGGGACATCCTGCGACAGAGCCCCGTGGACCTACTCTGTCGCGGACCTGTGCTCGCCCACGCGAAAATCGATGCCTTCGCCGGGCTTCCTCCCAATTCGCGCTTCTCCTCCATCGAGAAGCAAGGCTGTGGTTGACCGCTTAGAAGAAAGGATTACAATGTCTCGCTACGGAATCATCGGGCTCGGTGTCCATCTGCCAGCTAGCGTCAGAACAAACGACTGGTGGCCGGAGGCACTTGTGGAGGACTTCTCGCGCAAGGCCAATCGACCCTTCTACGCACCGGACATGGATGCGGCGCCCCACACGAGAGCGCACGTTATCCAGCGCGAGGAGATGGCGAAGATTCAAGGTGATCCGTTTCAAGGCGCCAGTGAGCGTCGCATCGCGGATGAATGCATGCCAACGAGCGAAATGGAGACCCTTGCAGTGACAAATGCGTTGCGCAACGCCGGCATCAAGCCGCGCCAGGTCGATTTGGTGATATCGTATGCTTGTCCCACCGATGAATATCTGCCCGGGAACGCCCCTGCGGTACAGTACCAGAGCGGTTGCGGTCCGGGCATGGCATTCTCCGTCGATTCGGCATGCGCGAGTTTTGGCGCGGCGCTGATGGTGGCTGAATCCGTGATGCGGCTACAGGCACTCGAATATGCCGTGGTTGGGATTTCTTGCAAGTTCAGTGTCCTTGTGGATCAGCGAGATCCGATCTCGCTCATCGTCGGAGACTGTGCCGCGGGAGTTGTCATTGGGAGGACTGGGCCCTCACTCGGCTTCCTCGGTCATCTGCAAGCGGCGCAGGGAAGCCTGAAGGCGGCCGCGGTCTGCGGGACAAGGTCGCTAAGCCCTTGGTACTAGGCGGACCGGCCCCTGGTGGCATTCTCGCCCGAACCGGAATTGGCGATGGCGTCTTTGCGCGATACCGGAGGTCTAGCGGAGGAGAGACTATCCGCGCTGCACGCTCACACCGGGACCGTTTCCTCCCAGATAGAGCGTTACTACGGTCACCAGGGCACTGCATGGTTCAATCAAACGTGTCTGCGGAGTGCCGGACTATCGGGTGCAGAGACTACCGAGTCGTTCTCGTCCCTAGGTTCGGTTGGCGCGGCGAATATACCCGTAAATCTCTGGTACGCGGCCCGATCTGGTCAACTCAAGCGTGGGAACCTCGTCACAACCTACGGCGTGGGCATGGGTCTTTCGTGGAGCGGGTCGGTGATGAAATGGGCCTTCTAGTTGGCAGAAGTGACAGGGAGCAGCGCGTCTACCGCCCAGCGGAACTGAAGGTGAGCCGGTCTTTCGCATGTGTGAGACAGTGTGACGCGCCTGCCGGCGTCCGCGCGAGGGCGTTGGCGACCGGCTTTCGCCGTCTTCCCCGGGCTCGCGCCCTTCGATCGAGGTAGCGCGGGTGGCAGATACGTCGGGCTAGGGAGGATTCAGAGGAGCTCTGCGCTGCCAGAACGCCCCTTCTTGACACTCAGGATGGCAACTTCGATCGTTGGGACAATACTCACTTGCTCCAACCATGTCGTCGACATCCACGAGGGCGAGTTTTCCGGCATCCTCGCCTGGAAACGCGCCCGTTTCCAGCAAGCTTCTTTCGTTCTTTGATAAGGTCGCTGCGCGCCCAGATGTATCCGTTGAGGCGCTCTTCCGGGGGCACGAGGCTCTTTTGGTGGGACAGCGGCCTGCTCGGGTGTCCTGGGATGTGCTGTGCGATCTGTACGACCGGCTCGATGAAATCGGCTGCGCTGGTACCAGTGTTGAGTCGTTCGGTGAGCTCGTGTTGACGTCCAACAGTCTGCGAGGTGTGAATGCGGCTCTCGCCGCCATCGCGTCACCGCACCTGATGTATCGGCTCGCCAATAAATGGGCGGGGCGCTTCCTGCTGCGCCATATCGAGGTCGGTTATGAGGAAGTCTCGAAACGGAGGATCAACATCGAGTATCGCATTCCCGAATCCTATCGAGATTGTCCCAATTTTTTCCGGGTAAACCACGGTACCTCGGTGGCGCTTCCGACCCTTTTGGGATGCCCGCCTGCGACCGTTCGTTCCACGATCGAGCCCCGGTATCACAGGATGGAAATCGAGGTTGCGCCCTACTCCAACCTCGGTAGT
>JAZGFE010000248.1:0-16211 GCA_036479215.1 Nannocystaceae bacterium
TTTCCTCACAAACGGCGATAGGACGCTAGTCGCAAAAATACTGCGAGGAAAACGTAGAGCCGCCTCACCCGATCATCCGGTCAAAATAGCGGCGTGATCACGCCCTAGAACTTTCCACTGCCGAGGAAGGCATATTTTAGCGGAATTCCGTCTCCGCCGTGGCGATGGCCCGCCGTTGCGGTCGGTCCCGAACCAAGTTTCACAATAGTGGGACATGCGGATTCATCGACTCGTTTCGGGCGCGCCACCGGCGGAGACAAGAGCGAGCCCTACCGTAAACGCGGGAACTCCAGGTGCAGTTCGACGCCCGCGCCAGCCCACGAAACCCGCAGCGAGGAGCGCCAGAGAAGACTCGCCTTCTCGCTATCCGTCTCGCAGAATCGGACCACGTTGGAGGCTCGGCCCACACCGTTGAGCACCGTGCCACTCGAGCAGCATCCGACCCGCTTTCGCCCCCCCCCGGCGTTTGTGCAGCAGACCAACGCCCGCTGTCTTCACGTCTTCTCTTTTCAGCTTCATCTCGCTCCTTGGCACTATGCGGGATTCGCTATGAGCGCAGCGCTTCAAGTGGTCACAATTGCTCTCGCGTCAGGCGCGCACTCGTTCGGCGCCATGTCGTCTCGCGTGCCGCACAGGACCCCTATGCCTGTGCTAGTGTGCGATGCCATGCATAAGTCTCCTACCTCGCGTTTCCTGGCTCTCAACCTCATTTTCGCGTGCGCGATCGCAGCTGGTGCCGCGTGCGAGGACGATACCGGCCAAGGCGGAGAGCAATCTGGAGAGGTGCACGACAGTCACGGCGACGGGTCTGAAGCAGAGGTACCTTCCGAATTCGAAAGCAAGGGCAACCCCTTTGAGGAAGACGACGAGAATGTGATGGGCGCGGGCGAGGCGACATACGACGATCGCTGCGCCGTCTGCCACGGCAACGCTGGCGAGGGCGATGGACCCATCGCGGACGCGCTCAGCCACGCTCCTGCAGATTTCACGGGCAACCACGCGAAGGATTGGGATGACGACTTCTTGTTGTGGCGCGTCACAGAGGGAGCCGAGGACGAGGGCATGCCCGGGTTCGAAGATCGCCTGAGCAACGATGAGATTTGGGAAGTGATCACGTATATCCGCGGATTCTACGAGGGGGACGATGACGACGACGACGATGATGACGATGACGATGACGACGACGATGATGACGATGACGATGACGACGACGATGACGACGACGATGACGACGACGACGACGACGATGACGACGATGACGACGACAGCGAGGACAGCGAGGACTAGGGCTGCAGCAGACCTGCATGCCAACGCGTCCGAATCCGGAACGTGGACGTCACGCCCCCGCGGGCTGGTCAGGCCCCTGGAGGGCATCTATGCTTGGTTAGATGCCCTCCACGTTCGTCTCCGTCATCCCGCCACCTGGTCGGTGTTGCAGCACGGATGCGCTTGCGAGACTCGCCGCGGCAGACCGGATCATTGCGGGGCCTCAACATTGCGCCGCACTCGCTCACGCGCGCACTCGAATCGCGCTCCCTGAGCCCATCGATCCTGCCTCCGCCGCAGCCGGGGACGCCCTTCGTACGGCAGGCCAGTTGATCTGGATCCAAGGTTTCACCGACCCACATGGTCTGACCCGCGACCTCGCGCGCGCGATAGCGTTGGGCGCGTGCTACGAACTGTTCCCGCCGATTCGCCCACTCGCTGTGCCGATGAGCACGCGATCCCTGCGGCAGCAACGGATCCGCGTCATCTTGACACGCGCCCTCGATCGCACGGGAGCATTCTCCGTGGCACTTGCCGGCCGGGGTGCTCGCGTGCTCGCGTGGCCATGTCTCAAGGTCGTCGCGCCGGACGACGAGCGCGTCGTTTTGGATACTCTACGTGGACGACACCAGTACGACGGGATCATTGTCTCCAGCCCGACGGGTGCCAACGTATTGGCGCGCCGACTGATCGAATTGGGCACGGATCTGTCGTCCCTCTCGATGACCCTGGCGGCTATTGGACCCCGCACGGCTGCGCGCTGCGAAACCGAAGGTCGTCGCCCCGACATCGTCGCCTCCGATCCTCGTTCCGAAGGCCTCGCAGCGGAGCTCGCCCGAGTCGGGAGGCTAGGCCGACGCTGGCTCCACCTACGTGCCGACGAGGGACGCGGCCTGCTGTCCGCAGCGTTCGAAATGGGGGGCGGTCGTCTGGATGTGATCGTGGGCTACCGGACGATCCGGCCGGCCCTCGCCCCCTCGCTATTCCACGCGCTGCTCGAACCTCACGACCCTCCGCGCACAGATATCCTGGTCTTCGGGAGCGGGAAGGCAGGACGACACTGTGTGGAGAACCTGAGAAACTGGGCACCGCAAGCCGATGCGATGGCGTTCTGGTCGCGAACCCGAGTTGTGACGATCGGACCGGCCACGACCGCAGCTGTGGAGCGACTGGGCCTAGATGTCTCCGTCACGGCGCACATGCCTTCCGACGAAGCTCTAGCGGAAGCGATTTTCGCAGCGGAAGGAGCGACGGGGCCGGCCCCGACTACTTGAGAGCAAGCAGTTTCTTGAGCCCATCGACGGCCTCGTCCGTGAGCGCGAAGTCTTTAAGGTTCTTGTGGCAGCCTTTACACTTCATACCCTTTTTTCCGGCCGCTTTCGCCTTTTTGACAAGGCCCTTCATCATCTTCTTTGCAGCTTTTCGCCCCCCGTCCTTGCAAGCTTTCTCCACTTCCTTAGATGTGAATTTCTTGGTGATGCAGGGCTTGGCGGCCCCCTCGCCGGCATGTGCACCGCGCGCGCCCCAGGAGAACCCCGCGACGACCAGGCAGAAGAAGAGGGCTGAAACGGATGCGGGTCGGGATATGGTAGACGGGGTCATGTGGTTCCTGGATCGGCGGAGAGACGGCTGAACTTGGCGGAGCGCGGATCACGAAGCACTCTGGACGTGATGAGCGAGTAGACGAGGGTAACGCAACAAAAGTCACATTGCCTGGAATTCCCCCAGCGCTCGCCCACCACGTTCCCATCTGCACACCACGCTCGCATCGGCACACGCCGCATCCGCACGAGCCGCGCCCTTCCCATGCCCCCCACCGCTCCCCAAGTTCTACGTCCGCGTTGTGGGCCTGCAACGCTGAAGGCCCGCCCGTGGGCGGGCCACCGCCTCGCCAAACTGTACGGACGGGACGCGGCCATCGGTGAATCCTGGGAGTTCTCCACCGTTACCGACAGCGAGAGCCTGACGGATCTCGGCCCACTTGGCGACGCGCTTGGCCGACCCTTGCCCTTTCTCGCCAAATTGTTGGATACACGCGCGCCCCTCAGCATCCAAGTTCATCCCGCGGACGACCCTGCCACCGGGCGTCGCGGCAAGGAGGAGACTTGGATCGTACTCGACGCCGATGCCGATGCCGTGGTCTTGGCGGGTATTCGTGCCGATGTGAACCGGGATACGTTCGAACGCGCGGCCAGGGCGGCCGCCGAGCGGGTCGACGCTGGCGATCGACTGGTGGCGTGTCTGGCCTCCACGAAGGTCACGGCGGGGACGGTGATCTTGGTACCGGCCGGAACGGTGCATGCCGTCGGTGGCGGCATCTTTCTCGCGGAGATCCAGCAAGCGAGTGACTGCACCTACCGGCTTTTCGATCACGGCCGTGGACGGCCCCTCCACCTCGCGGAGGCCCTAGCCGCCACCAAGATCCGAGCCGTCCCCCAGATCTGGCAGCCAGGTGACGTGCCCCGTCGACTCTCGGGACGCCACCTGGATATCGATGTCCTCGGACCGGGACGCCACAAGCTCGCGCGACTCGGGAGCGATACCTTGATGGTCCCCACGATCGGGACGTGCCGCCTCGCTGGTGCAGACTCAGGCGAAACCGAAACGCTGCGGTCGGCCCAGCTGCGCCTGTGTACCCGCGGCCCCATCACGATCGACGTCGACCGTGGCGGCCTGGTTGTCTTGGGCAGCCTGCCCCGCCCTTTCCGGCCGACCCCCTCCGATTGACGCCGGGCGTCTCGCTACGGATTGCGTGGGAGGCGTGATCCTCGCGCAACCCACTCGCTCCCGCCGCGCCCTGTCGCCCGACTCGGGCCAACGAGCGTCTGCGCCAACCCGCGCGACCGCATTTGAGCGGGCCGGACGTGTCGACTCGCGGGCAGATGTGGCAACATCGCGTCCGATGAAGACGCTGCTCGTGTCCTTTTTGTTGACTGGCGCGCACCCAGCGGCGGCACAACCGCCCGCCGCAACAGCGCCGGCTCCTGCCCAACCGGCCGCCACACCACCGGCCGCCACGCCACCGGCCGCCGCATCGCTCCCTACGATGCTTCCGGCCACAGCAACCGTCGCTACGACGCCTGCCACTGCAGAACCTGCTCCTGCAGCGCCCACCCTCTCGACACCCGCTCCCGCGGTTGCCTCGTTGGTGCCGTCACCTCTCCCCTACCCCGTCCACGTCTCGAAACTCGACAACGGGCTCACGGTCGTGCTCGTTCCCATGAAGTCGGGCGGCCTGGTCTCCTACCGTACGGTGGTCCGAACTGGCGCACGCGACGAGTATGAGAGAGGGCGCACCGGTTTTGCCCACTTCTTCGAGCACATGATGTTCCGCGGCACGGAAAAGTACCCACAAGACGTCTACGGTGAGATCGTGACCCAGATGGGCGCCGACTCCAACGCCTACACGTCGACAGACGTCACCGTCTATCAGTTCGATATCGCAACGGAGGACCTGGAGCAAGTCATCGAGCTTGAGAGCGATCGTTTCCAAAACCTGGCCTATCCAGAAGCGGGTTTCAAGACCGAGGCGGGTGCCGTTTACGGCGAGTACCGGAAGAATCGCTCGAGTCCATTCTTCACCCTATACGAGGCTCTCAAGCGCACCGCGTACACCAAACACACCTACGGACACACCGCGATGGGATACGTCGCCGACATCAAAGCGATGCCGGAGATGTTCGAATACTCCAAATCATTCTTCTCGCGCTACTATCGGCCTGAGAACTGCGTGGTGATCGTCGCAGGCGATCTGGATCCGGCGGCGACCTTGGCCAAGATTCAAACCTACTACGGGGCCTGGAAGCGGGGGTACATCGCTCCGAAGATCACGCCCGAGCCCAGGCAACGACGCGAAAAAAAGGTCGACGTTCCCTACGAAGGTCGGACCCTGCCCATCGTTGCGATCGGCTACAAAGCCGACGCCTACGACCCCACAGACCGCAACGTCGCGGCCTCCATGCTGCTTGCCGAGCTTGCTTTCGGGGAGACGAGCCCGATTTATCGGAAACTGATGCTGGAGGAACAGGTGGTTCAAAGTATCGGCGCTGAGGCTGCGACCGATCGGGACCCGGGTCTGTGGACCATATGGTCGAAGGTGAAAGACCCCAGCAAGGTCGGCTACGTGCTCGCCGAGATCAACCGTACCGTGACCGAATACCGCAACACCGCGCCCCAACCCAGGAACGTCGACGCGGTCCGCTCTCGCATGAAGTACTCGTTCCTTATGGAGCTCGACACACCGGCCAAAGTCGCGGGGCAGCTCGCCCGTATCACGGGTGTCACGGGTGGCGTCGAGGCACTGAGCCAGCTCTACGCCACCATCGACGAGGTCACACCAGAAGATATCCAGGCCGCGGCGAAGCGCTATCTTGTACGCCGCCATCGAACGGTCGCCGTACTGCGTGAGAAGGACAGCAAGTAAGCATCATGTTCACTCTATTCCGTCATCCCCCAGCACGCCGCTCTCTCTTCTCCTCGATTTTGCTCGGGACAGCCGCCCTCTCCGGGTGCACATCTCGCCTCGCGCCCGATGCCGTGGATCCCACCACAGCGCTCGCCACGGGCCACGCCACCGGCGGCGTGCACAGCACGCCGCCGGTGCTTCTTCCGGTACCTGACGACGCCACGATCAGTTATAATGTTTGGTTCAAAGTTGGTTCTCAAGACGATCCGCAGGGCAAAGAAGGTCTCGCATCGCTCACGGCGGCCATGCTTTCTGAGGGCGCCACGCTGACCAACAGCTACGAGCAGATCGTAGAAAAACTGTATCCGATGGCCGCGGATTATCGCGCGAACGTCGACCGCGAGATGACCACCTTTACAGGGCGCACGCACCGGGACACAGCCAACCGCTTTCAGGCGCTGTTCACCGACGCCTTCACGCGCCCGGCCTTCGAAGCCAGCGACCTTGAGCGCCTTCGCAGTCAAGCCGTCGACTATCTCGAAAAGACACTACGCTACGCGTCCGACGAAGAGCTCGGAAAGGCCACACTACACGGATTCATCTACGAAGACACGGCCTACGCGCATCCGCCTACCGGGACCGTCGCTGGCCTCCAATCGATCTCCATCGAGGACATCCAACACTTCTACCGTCGCCACTACACTCAAGATCGCGTGGTGTTCGGTCTAGGTGGTGGCTATGATCAAGAGCGCCTGGACGCACTGGAACGCACGCGCGGCCTGCTATCCCGCGCTGTGCCGGCTGCTACGGCCACTGCCACCACTGCGACGCCAGCTGTCCCGGCGCCCGTTCCTTTCCAAGGGGTCAACGTCCGACTTGTGACGAAGCCGGGTGCGGACGCGTCGATATCTGCGGGTTTTCCCATCGACGTCCATCGGGGAGAGAAAGACTTTTACGCGCTATGGGTCGCCAACTCGTGGCTCGGTGAACACCGCAACTCGTCGAGCCACCTCTACGATGTGATTCGTGCGAAACGAGGGTTGAACTACGGTGACTACTCGTATATCGAAGCATTCACCAACGGTGGACGGAGAAGCATGCCGCCCACCAATATCGGTCGCAGGGCCCAGAGTTTTGAACTGTGGGTCCGGACGCTACCTAACGAACAGGCGCATTTCGCTCTACGCGCTGCAATCCGCGAACTCGCCCTCTTGGTCGAAAATGGCATGACACAGGCGCAGTTCGACCTCACCCGCTCGTTCCTGCGCAAGTATGTGCTTCATTTCGCCGACACCACATCGGCCCGCCTGGGCTATGCTGTCGACGACCGGTTCTACAATATCGACGGCAGCCATCTCGCTAACTTCGCCAAGATGATGGAAGAGCTGACATTGGACGACGTCAACGCAGCGATCAAGCGGCATCTCCAGTACCAGAATATCAAAGTCGGCATCGTAAGCGGCAAAACAGAAGAGTTGCGTCAGGCGCTGGCCACCGACGCCCCCTCGCCCATCACCTACGGATCGGAAAAGCCCGCGGAAGTGCTAGCTGAAGATCAACTCATTTCCACGTATCAGCTCAACATACTGCCGCAGAACATCCAAGTCGTGCCCGTCGACCAGATGTTCCAACACTAGGCCCTCGGCTCGCACGGGCACGGGGCACAGGTCGAGCGCGCTACCGTGTCTCTTCGGCGCCAACGGGACACGGGGCCCTGTGTTCACCCAAACAAGCGCGGCACCGTGCGGCGCTTGTTCCTTCGTTTGGAGAGGCGAAGCGGAACAGGGCCCGTTACCCCACGATACCCACTAGCAGATACGCCACAATAGCGACCGCCCCCGCGGCCACTGCATAGGGCAACTGGGTCATGACGTGGTCGATGTGATCGGATCCCGACGCCATGGAGGAGATGACAGAGGTATCCGAGATAGGTGAGCAGTGGTCTCCGAAGACCCCTCCGCTGAGCGCGGCACCGACATACAATGCCACGTTGGCCTCCGGAAGCGCCTCCGCGAGCGGGACGGCGATGGGTATCATGAGGGCGAAGGTCCCCCAGGATGTCCCAGTGGAGAAGGCGATGAAGCAGCCCAGGCCGAACGTAACCACCGGTAAACACGCCGTGGGGATTCGATTCTGTGCGAGCTGAGCCACGAAACGTCCCGTTTCAAGATCTCGAGCGACGTGCCCGATAGCGAATGCCAACACCATCAATACTGCGAGCGGCACCAAGCCGCCGATCCCCGTGAACGCCACGTCGGTGAGCTCCCGTAAAGAGGCTTGCCCGCGACCGAGCATCATCAGCGCCGCCGTAGATGTGGCAGCGAGAACGGCCCAAAACACGGACGTCGAGCCCGACCCGTCGGCGAGCGAACCATCGCCGGTGATGTACAGACCGATGGGCATCATCAGCACCATCACCACCACGGGGATCACAAAATCTCGCGCCTCACGGCGTGCGTTGGGCAATGGGCCGAGAGCCGTAACCTCCTTGCCGACCATCGGTTCGGCTCCAGGTCGCAGCACCTGCCCCGTTTCCCGCGCTCGGCGCTCGGCGACGAGCATCGGGCCGAAATCTCGTCCAGACCACGCGATGTACAGCGACAGTGCCAACGCTGCCATAGGATAAAAAGAGTAGGCCAAGCTGGAGACCAGGGTCGCTACGGGATCGTCGACCCCCTCTGCCGCCAAAAGTTGCACCACATACGCCCCCCAAGCATTGAGCGGGATCAGAAGGCAGATCGGCGCAGAGGTTGCGTCGCACAGATAGGCGAGCTTCTCGCGCGGAATCTTGAATCTATCGAAAATCGGCCTACATACGCCGCCATTAACCAGAGCCGTGATCGAGGACTCGACGAAAATGAGGACGCCGAGGGTCCAAGACAACAGGCGGGCGCGACGAGCCGAGTTGACCAGTCCGCCGCGGGTCACCCACACCACGAAACCTTCCACGCCGCCGGATGCCTGGCCCAAGGCGATGAGCGCCCCGACCAGCGCACTGAACAACACGACCTTTGTATTGCCCGCGTCCTCGAACACAGCAACACATGCGTCCAAACCGTCCGCGAGACCGACGATGGGATTGCCCCCTGCGAGCAACGTGCAGCCGAGCCAGATGCCCGCAAACAGCGACAAATAAACTTGCCGAGTAGCGATGGCGAGCACGATCGCCAGTAAAGGCGGCGCCAAGGAAAGCCATCCCACGCGCGCAGCCTAAGCGCATCGACCCATCGCCGCAAGCCGGCGAGAGGCCCGTCTGCGCAATGACGGTGAGACGGCACGACGGGTCGGGTCGGGTCGGGTCGGGTCGGGTCGGGCTCCTTTGGAGCATGACCCAAAACTGACTACGACAGCGGAGCGCGCGTGTGACCCGAGTAGAGCAGCGTGCGCGACCCTAGAGTGTGCGACCGAGGTCGTCGAGCACCTCGTCTATGACGTCGATGTCCCCGTCGGCGGTCACCTCTTCGACGAGGAGCTCATCCGAACTGAGATCCTTAAAGACATCGTCGTTCATCGCGAGAGATCCGCCTGCCGCACCACTTCCTGGGCCACCGCTGCGTGGCGAGGTCGTTTTCCCCTTGGATGCTGCGTCCGACTTGGAGGCACCGCCCTTCTTGGCCGCCGCCGACTTGGCGGACAGCGCGGCCTTCCGACCGGACTTGGTGGCAGCGGGAACCCCAGTCGATGCGGTGACTCCTGAAGCCATCCTGGCGGTCGACTTGCCGTTTCCGGCCCCATTTGTTGCCGTCGGTGCCGCAGTCTCCGCCTTCGTCAGGGATGCGGTTGCTTGCTTTGTGGTGTCGGCGGTCTTCTTCCCCGTCGACGCCTCGCTGGGGGCAGATGTGTCCGCCCCACGCTCGAGACCACATGGACGCGCAATGCATGGCGCCACGACCTCTTTCCACAACACGGACAAGGGCAGGTGCTCCACCAGTTTGCCGACCGTCGCCACCGCTAGAAATGACTCGTGGGAAAATGGGTCCCCACCGCCGCCCTCCGACAAAGCGCGTTCGAGCACCCGTGTGATGATCTTACCTGGAAGCGACCGTACGAGGCGCTCGATGCCGAGCGGTTCGATGACGGCGCGATGGTCGATAAGTTCTTCCTCGAGGGCCCGCGAGATAATCACACCGATCAGATCACCGGAGAGGGCCTTGCGCCCTTCGTCGTCCCGGGCGTCCCAGAAGTCGCCCTCACAGACGTACGCCCACAGCGAGGCGGGATCCAAGAATCGGACCCGTTCGTCGGGGCCGAAAATCTGGAGCACCGCATCCGAATCCGCCTCGTTCTCATCGAACGCGAGCTGCAGGTCGACTCCGGCCGCTGCCGACGTCTTGCGCAGTGCGATCTTCTTCTTGATGCCAGTCGTTTCGACCAACAGACGAGCCCGGATCTCTGGCTCGCCATCCAACGCCTCCATGATGGCAGTGGAGGAGAAGTGGCGAAAGAAGTCTTCGGGTCGGCGATGTCCAGAAGACAGACCGTGATCGATGACGTGCGCTAGGAATCGCTCGGTTCCCGAGGCCAGGTTGGATACGAAGGGGCGTCGAGCGGCGCTTGCTGTCTGTTTCATCGGGACGGTTCCTCGGGGGCAAAGTTGGAAAGGGTGCGCACCGACAGTGTGCGGACGCACGGGCGTCGTCAGTTTCGCACCGGCGCAACGCGTTGCCAAGCCCCAACCCCACCGCTGCGCCGCGACCACCACCCGCGACCACCACCCGCGACCACCACCCGCGACCACCACCCGCGAGTCATTGCCAGCCGGGCCCAGTCTGTTGCATCTCCCCGCGGCGCCCGACTACGAGGCTCCGGGTCCGGCTTCGCCTTCATCTTCATCTTCGCCTTCGTCTTTGGGGCGACGCTGTCCATGTGTCGCGTGGGATCGGTCGACTTCCGACGCGATCCATCCGCCGCCCAACACGCAATCCCCGTCATAGATCACCGCCGCCTGGCCCGCCGCCACACCGTGAACGGGTGCGTTGAAAACCACGTGCGCCGCCTCGCCGTACACCGTCACAGACGCCGGGACCGGCGGCGAGCGATGACGAAACTGTACAAGGGCTTCGAATGTGGCCCCTGTGGGCAAGTCGGCCAGCTTGCGAAAGCCCTCGATTCCCAACGTCTCGCGGCGAAGCGAAGACGCCGGCCCAACCACCACCGCCCGCTCGGCCGGCAACACACGGAGCACGTACTGTGGCTCAGCCGCAGAGATGCCCAGCCCACGACGCTGGCCCACCGTCACGCGGTGGATTCCTCTATGTTTCCCGATTACGCGCCCGGCTTCGTCTCGAACATCCCCGGCATCAAGGCGGGATAGACCCTCCCCCAGGCGCCCCAGATGATCCTCAACAGCACGCGCGTAGTCTCCCCCCGACACGAAACACAGTTCTTGGCTGTCGGGCGCGTCTGCATTTGGCAACCCGAGCTCGCGCGCGCGTTTTCGCACGTCCTGTTTGTGCCACGCGCCGAGGGGAAACCGCACACGTGACAACGCGTCGCGCCCCATGGCGAACAAGAAGTAACTCTGGTCCTTACTCGCGTCAGCTCCCCGACGCAAACGCCCCGCCTGCACCCGAGCGTAATGTCCCGTGACCAACAGCTGCGCCCCCAACGCTTGCGCCCGGACCAACAAGGGTCCGAACTTGACGTGTTCGTTACACCGCGCGCACGGATTCGGGGTCCGCCCTACCGCGTACGCACGCGCGAAGTCATCGATGACCTGAGTTCGAAAGCGGTCGCGCTCGTCGAGCGTGTAATGGGCGATGCCCAGCTGCTCACACACCTGCTTGGCCTGATCCACCTCCGCCGGTGAGCAACACGTCCCGCCCCGGGCCTTCGGGGATCGGGGTGGCGCATCGTACAGCGACATCGTCATACCCACGACTTCGTGTCCCTCTTCGACCAACACGGAAGCCGCGACGGACGAATCGACGCCGCCCGACATGGCACACACCACTCTCACGCCGGCCGCCCCTCGCTGCCTGCCTCGCGGACACGCCGAACGATGCCGGGCAACGCCTCGAGCAACCGATCGATATCCTCGACGCAGTTTCCGACACCGACAGAGAATCGAAGCACGGCACGCGCCGCGGTCTCGTCGTAACCCATCGCCAACATGGTCGAGGAGGGCTCCACACGGCCCACAGTGCACGCGGAGCCGGTGGACACCGCGATCCCGGACAGGTCGAGATTGATCATCAGCATCTCTCCAGAGCAACCGGGGAACATCGCGCACACCGTATTTCCCACGTGCGCCTCTGGATCGCCGACGAACACCACCTGGTCAGGGAAGCGATCCGCAAGCCCCACCCGCAGTCGGTCTCGCAGCAGGTCCATGTGCGCACGGCGGGCGTGCCACTGTGTTCCGGCCAGCTCGGCGGCCACACCGAACCCGTGGATCCCGAGCAAGTTCTCCGTACCCGGACGACGCCCGCGTTCCTGCCCGCCGCCGCAAACCTGCGGCGTGAGGTCCACTTCACGCCGATGGATCAATGCACCCACCCCCGAAGGTCCCCCGATCTTGTGGGCACTGAGACTCATCAGATCCACGTCCCACCCAGCGAAGTTCAACTCAACCTTGCCAAAGGCCTGCACCGCATCGGTGTGGACCCACACTTCGTGGCGAGTGGCGCGAACGCGGCCGACCAGGTCCTGGATATCGTAGGCGTTCCCCAGCTCGTGATTGGCCGAAGCCAGGGAAACTAGACCGATATCGCCGTACCGTTCGAGGGCACACACCACCGCAGCAAACTCGATGCGCCCTGCCCGATCGGCTTCGACAAATACGACCCTGTGCCCTGCGCACTCGAGCCGTCGAGCACTCGCTGTCACCGCGGCGTGCTCGAGGCGAGAGGTCAATACGCCGCATGGCCTCCCCGCAGCACGAAGCGCGGTGCAAACCCCTACGATGGCCAACGTGTCAGCCTCGCTACCACCGGCAGTGAAGGTCACGCCCAACGCCTCGGCACCCACGGCCGCCGCAACCTTGCGCCGCGCGGACTCCAAGATCCGCCGAGCCTCACGCCCAGACCTGTGCACGCTGGATGCGTTGCCGAAGTGATCCGACCGCGCGAGGTGATCCACCATCGCTGTACGCACACGCGGGTCCAGCGGGGTCGTCGCGTTATGGTCCAAGTTGATCAACGGCGCCCCTCATAACATGGCGGCCCGTCGTTGCGCGCCACCCTGGGACACGCCAAACGGCGTGCGCTTCTCACGCCCACTCATTGTTTGACGCCTCCACCGACTCCCAACATGATCGCACATCGTGCGCTGCGAACTCGGCACTTTGGTACAGCGAGCCGGCATCTTCAGCAAGGCCCAGGTCGAAGAGGCACAAACGATAGCCGACGCTCACGGCATTCTATTCGCCGAGGCGCTCGTGGGCGGCGGTCAGATCACCGAGGAGGCCCTCGCTCGTTTTGCCCAACGCAAACTAATGATCCCGCGGGTCCCCCCCGCTGTGCTCGCACGGGTCGAACCGAGCACAGCCTCATGCGTAACCCGAGAGACAGCCTGGCAACACCACGTACTCCCCGTAGCGATCGACCGCCGCAACAACCTCACCTTGGCGATGGTCGATCCCACCGACATCCGTGCCGTGAAAGAGGTCGCCGAACGGACGCACTGCTATGTCATCCGCGCCGCGACGCAGCTCACCCCATTACGTGCGGCCATCACCCGATGCCTCGGCGTCGCACCGCCCCAGCTGGCCCAAACCGCAAGCGACGTCGTCGTCCGCCCAGCGACCACCTTCCGCCGCGCGCCGGCAACCGTCCACGATGCGCCGAGCACCGTCGCGCCGGCGCGGGCAACTGTCGCGCCGACAGGACCATCCGTCGCGCCCCCCCAAGCAACGGTCGTTAAGCCGAGAGCCTCCGTCGGCCATCCGCGATGGGGCGTGACCGACGGAGCCGCACCAGATCCGGCCCTCGCCGCCCTACTACTCCGCCTCCGCGCGGCCTCGGATCAGGGCACACTCATGAAACTGCTGCTCGACTTTCTGGGCCGAGGCTTCGCCAGGGTCCTCGTGCTGCTCCACTCTCGCGGCGAGCTGAGAGGCCACGCTGCCCGCGGTGACGACACCATGAAAATCGCCGCGACCGGCATCCGCCTGATCGTGCGCCGCCCGTCGATCTTCGCCAGCGTGATCAAGTCCGGGCACCCCTACTTCGGCCCGATGCCGCAAAACGACGACACCGAGCGCATCTTCGCCGGCGCGGTCGGGGGCATTTCGGGAAATATGCTGCTTGTCCCCGTCAGAACGGCGGACGCGGTGCCCTTGCTGATCTTTGCAAACCCAGCGATATCACCGGTCGACCCACGCTCGATCGATCGACTCTCGGAGGCGATGGGCGAAGCGCTGGAACGAATTTCCCCGCACACGACACCCTGATCCGCCTGCAGGCGCTATCCCAGCTCGACGCCCAATCGCGCACAGTGCCCCAGATGTGCCTTGAGGTATTTGCTCGGCAACTCACGAGCGAGGTTCGCCTGCAAGGCGAGGGAGACCGGCACCAGCCCATCGAGTTTGACGCCGGTCGTGATGCCCATGCCATCGAGCATATAGACCACGTCCTCAGTAGAAACATTTCCAGAGGCCCCGGGGGCGTAAGGGCAGCCGCCGAGCCCACCTATCGCCGAGTCGATGGTGCGAATACCCAGCTGAAGGGCCACCGTGATATTCGCCAGCGCCGTGCCACGGGTATCATGAAAATGTACCGCGAGCCTGTCGGCACCATAGCCAGCACCGTACATGCCACAGATCACGTGGGCGACCTGACGCGGTGTCCCCACGCCGATGGTATCGCCTAAGCTCACTTCGTACACGCCCATGTCGAAAAGAGCGCCCGTTACATCAATGACCGTAGAGCGGGGGACACTGCCTTCGTAGGGGCAGCCGTAGACGCAACTGACATAGCCGCGCACTCGCATGCCACGGTTCCTCGCTTCGCTCACCACCTTGCGGTACGTGGCAAGGGCTGAAGCTGTGCTCTTGTTAATATTCTTCCGATTGTGCGTCTCGCTTGCGGCCAGGAACACCGCGATCTCGGTCATACCCGCGCCCGAGGCCCCATCGAGTCCTCGCATGTTGGGGACCAAGGCGCTGTACTGGACGCCCTGCGCCGGAGGCAGGGCCGCCGCCAGCTCGCTGTGATCTGCGAGCGCCGGGATCCAACGCGGGTTGACGAAGCTGGTGATTTCCACTCGCCGCAGCCCCGCCGCCACCAATCCCTGGATCATCACCCGCTTCTGATCCGTGGCGAGCACGGTCTTCTCGTTTTGAAGTCCATCGCGCGGGCCGACCTCGTAAAGGCTCACGGTCGTGGCGAGTGCACCGAACAGGTCCGGCTCGTTGTGCTGTGGGGGATCCTCCATGTGGATGCGAAGCGAAGGCAGGTTCGCGCCCTGGAGGCGCGCCCCCCAGATCGGGGCCTACACCGCCTCCGTGGAGGTTGATAGCAGAAAAGCAACGAGCGAGCGAGCGCTCCGGCCCCTCACGGACCCATGCCCGCTCGCGCCGGCTCCCTCGTGTACCTGCCCCGGCGCACCGGCTCCCTCTCGCACCGGATCCGAGCGGAGGCGCCAGCGATGTGATCGCCGGTGTACCCCGAACCGACCCGCGCGTCCATCGTCCTCCACTACCACCCGTTCACGCGGTCAACGAATGTTCTCACCATGCTCGAGGAGGCGGGGTGCGACTACGCGTTGCAGTTCGTAGATCTGTCGAAAGACGACCACAAAAGCGAGGACGCGACGTCCATCAACAGGATGGGGAAAGTTCCCATACTCGTGGACATCACCGACGCGCAGATCGACGCGCGCGGACTTGGGAAATAGGACCTCCCCCCGAGACCGCCTTCCCGCCTAGCGCCGGCAGGCGCTAGGCGGGAATCTTCGAGAGGCGCTTCCCTCGGGACGGGCGGAGGATCGGCGCGAGGAACTGGCCCGTGTGAGAACGCCGAGAACGCGCCACCTGTTCGGGTGTGCCCTCCGCGACGACCTCGCCTCCGCCCGCGCCACCTTCCGGGCCGAGATCGATCACATGATCGGCGCATTTGATCACGTCGAGATTGTGTTCGATGACGATCACGGAATTTCCGGCGTCGACGAGGCGTTGCAACACGCCGAGTAGGCGCGAGATATCCTCGAAGTGTAGCCCGGTGGTGGGCTCATCGAGCACGTACAGCGTGCGACCGGTTTGGACCTTCCCCAGTTCACGACTCAGCTTCACACGCTGCGACTCTCCGCCCGACATCGTGGTCGCCGTCTGCCCGATCTTCACATATCCGAGCCCCACATCGATGAGCGTCTGCAAAATACGTTTGTGTTTCCTATGGTTGCCAAACAGCTCCAGACAAGCGCTGATGTTGAGCGCGAGGACGTCCGCGATATGGTGGCCCTTATATGCGACCGATAGCGTTTGCTCGTTGTAGCGCTTGCCCTGGCAAGCATCGCAGGCCACATAGACGTCGGCGAGAAAGTGCATCTCCACTTTCACCGTGCCGTCGCCTTGGCACGCCTCGCAACGACCTCCTTTAAC
>JAZGFE010000249.1:0-5685 GCA_036479215.1 Nannocystaceae bacterium
AACGAGCCGCCCCGACGAGCCAACCCAACGAGCCGCCCCAACGAGCCAACCAAGCGAGCCAACCAAGCGAGCCGCCCCAACGAGCCCCCCCCAACGAGCCACCCCCAACGAGCCACCCCCAGCGAGCCACCCCAGCCGTCGAAGCACGCCTGTCCGCAACCGTTTCACTTGCGGTAGGGAACCACGTAGCCGCCGCGCCGCAACCGGTGTGCCTCGAAGAAGCGACGAACCAGGTCCACGTGTCCAGGATCGAGCTTCGACGCGCCAACCAAGTTGTGCAACTCACCGGGGTCCGCACGCAGATCGTACACTTCGGTCGTTTGATGTCGCTCGTCCACGATGGCCTTCACGCCGTCGCGGAATACAATCGCGCGTTTCAGGCGTTGCTCGCCCACCAACGGACGCGTGAGCCGAACCCCCTCGCCTCGCAGCAGTGGGACCAAGCTCTCCCCCATAAACAGCCCGGGGGTGGACTGCCCCATGAGGTCCAACACCGTTGGGCCCAGATCGATCAGCGACACCGGCGTGTCGACCGTCGCGGGTGACAAGCCGGGCGCGTGGAACATCAACGGCACCCGGACTTGCTCTTCATAAAGCGTACGGCCATGCAATTTCGTGCCGTGCTCGCCGAAGGCCTCCCCATGATCAGCGGTGACGATCAGCATGGTCCGTGATGCGAGATCGGAGCCTGCGATTGCGGCACGGATACGACCGATCTGACGATCTACAATGGATACTTCTTTGCGCCACCTTTCGACCGCCGAGCCGGTCTTTCCCCCACGATTATAAGGCGCATGTGGATCGAGAAAATGAGAGTACAGGAACAACGGTCCGGCCCCGTGGCCTTTGATCCGCTCGATGATAGCATCCGCGAGCTTCGCCGCCGGAGCGTATTTGCTGCGGCCCTTGATGACCGCCTGTTCGCTAAACCCCCGCACGATGCCGAAATCATTGACCAGCCAAAATGCGCCCGCATACGTCACCGTCGGTACGCCCGCCGCGGATAGCAGTTCAGGGAACCGAACCCCAGGGTCGGCATGCGGCCACAGTTGCGACTGCTTGGGGTGCGGCGTCCAATACTGCTGCGAGAAATAGACGCCAGAGAACACGGCCGCGAGCGTGTACACCGTGCCCGATCCCGGGGCACGCGCGATATTGAAGTAGACCGAAGTGTCCCGAAGCCTCGCGAGGTGTGGCAGCTGATCGTCGTGCTCACGACGGTCCACCAAGTCGGCCCGAACGGCATCGATGCTCAGCAACACGACCACGGCGTCGCCAGGCAGGACACGGGGCGTCGACGAAGCGATGGCCGCGAGCCGGTGACGGTCGCGAAACCACGGCTTCTGGTCCCGCGGAACCACGCCGTATCTGGCGGCACCCTCGCTTCGGAGCCGGGCCCAAAACGGGGGCGTGACGGAGCCCGGCACAGCGAGCATGCACAGCACCACCCCATTCGGCGGCGTGGCGAGCAACGACCACGCCGCCAGAGCCACGACCGCCGCGCCCAGATACTGCGACTGCCCGTGGCACCGACCCAGCGGCATCCGGAATCGGGCCATGACGGTGGCAAAGAGCGTCGCCGCCATCCAACCGAGGAAGAAATGCACGCCCGGGTAGTCGTGCGGCAGCACGAGGTGGTTCAAAATCATGCCTGCGATGGCGCCCGCCACCCCGGCGCCGCGCCAACGCGTCTTGACCAAGCATTGGCCCACTGCAGCGGTGCCCGCGAGGACGGCTGCGGCGGCCAAAACGATCCCGCCGCGCAGCAACGGAGCTGTGGTCGGCGTTCCCATCCGATTGGAGAAGTTCGTGACGTCGGGCGCGAGCAAGGCCCAACCCAAAACGAGGGCGAGTCCGACGAAGAGCAGCCATCCCGGCCGGATCCGTCCACGGGGGAGTCGGCATGTGGCGCGCACCAACACCCAAGCGACAAGCCCCATCGCCAACTGCTGTCCCAGATCCAGGGCTTGATGCTGGGCCCAACGCTCCACGCCGACGGCAGGCCTCGACCACGCGAGGGTGGCGATGAATCCGGCGTTCACAAGCGCCAAGACGAAGGTGCTGAGCAAGGCGGCGCGCGCCAAGCCCAAGAGTTCGGGAGCGGGTTTTTCGCGGAGCAACGAGCGCCCACGATACCCGCGAGTGCGGTGTCGTGCGACGAGAGGCCGAGATGATGCCCGTCGGCTGGGCCAACAGCGATCGCAGCTCGAGCGCGCGCGTTCGCGGCACAAGCGTACGATCGAGCCCGTCCGCGGCAACTACCCTGACATAGGGACATCCCCCTCGATCGCGCCGGCAAGGAAGGCCGTCAGAGCCGAGTTAACCGCTTGAGGCCGCTCGATTGTGGAAATATGACCGGCGCCTGCGATCTCCACGAACGTCGCGTTGGGCAGTACCGCCACCATCTGTTTGGCCTCGCTAACCGGACGCGGAATATCCTGCTCCCCCGTGAGGACCAAACAAGGAACCGCGATTTTCGCCAGTTCCGCCAACATGTCTCGACGTCCAAAGATCATGCGACCCAATGCCACGATGCTGGCGATGCGCTCGGCCGATATCTCGACGAGGCGTTGGGTGAATGCCTCTTTTTCTTCGGGAACCGGGGTCTGGGGCGCGAAAAAAAGAGGAGCAATCTCACGAGCAAGCGGCGGCGGGAAAGCCTGACCTTGTTCCACGCGATCGATCATGCCGAAAAACATGGCTTGGGCCGCCGCGGGTTCGGGCCCCACGAAAGTATCGAGCAAACCCAGCGCCACAACCCGATCGGGCGCCTTGAGTGCCAACTCGGCTGCCCACATCCCGCCCACCGAGAGCCCGAGGACCACGAATTCTTCGAGGTGTAGCGCATCGGCGAAGGCCAGCATGTGGTCGGCAAGATCGCCCACCTTCGTGGTTCCCTCCGGGAGAAGCCCCGATTCGCCATGCCCCCAAAGCTCCGGCACAACGACGCGGTAGCGCTTTCGGAGGCAATCCAGCTGTGGCCCCCACATGGATGCCTGCCATAAATAGCTATGGCCAAGGAGGACCGGAAAGCCCTCACCTTCGTCTAGGTAGTGCAGTGATCGGTTCGCTATGTTGAGTCTTGGCACCCGAAAACACCTATCACAACGCTCTTCGCTTGCGCGCGAGATTGGGCGAAGCGGCATCCTCCTCTGACTGCGCTGCGCTACGCCGCTCTTCCCGCGAAACGCCGCCCATCCCGAGCGGTGTCGACACACCGAGTGCAACGCGGAGACCCACCGTACAACGCGTACGACGGACGTGACTGCGGGTCGAACGGATCCGATCAACGTCGACGAGCGACCCTTCTTGCACCTACTCGACCCTTCTCGCACCTACACGCCGCGGTTCACCTTCAGTCGCTCCGGCGCGATGCCGATTCTCAACATGCCCCGCCGGTCACGATCGACCACTCGCGCCGCGTTGGCAACCCCCATACGTTCTAGCTCCTTGCGACACCGAAAGACCTCCACGGCCAGCTGCTCGACAGAGCTGAGACACAACGCGTCGCAAGCCTCCCGCGTACGCACCCATCCATCGTTTCCGCCGCCTTGAGAGGCGACGCTCTCGTCCGCGACACGACGCCGCGCAAGGTAGCTGAGCAGGTACAGATATGCCCGCGGCCGAGAGCGGACGCGGCCACTCGCCATCGGCACAATCAATTCGGCGGATTCTTCATCCGGCGCAATGACGATCTCCAGGTAGATATCCTCCACACGAGCGCCCAGCGGCGGATTCGTGGACTTGGCGGTGCCAGCATGACCAGGCAGGGACAAGGTGTAGGTCTTGCAGCCGATCGTGAACGCTTCGCCGTCTCGAATCGAGCGCGGAACATCATCTGGCAATTCGAGTTGCCATAGACCACACCCCAGATCTAGATACACGCTAGCAAAACGCTCTCCCCCCATCGGCACAGGCACGATGTTTCCATCCGGCTCCAGAGCAACGGCTGCCTCAAGGTCAAGATCTTGTGGGAGCAATAAGGTCTGCGGACGAGCAATATTCACGACCCGCCACTGCTGGCCGACATCTGCAAACACAACGCAATCATCGAGAGCCAGTACGCGCTCCTCTCCGCGCGGAACGGGTAGCGGAGCACCGCGACCTGCCACAACGACAAAGGTCCCGTTGCGACTACCGAGATCGCGCACGAACCACTCAACGCCGCTCCAACGGAGCGTGGCGTGTGCACCCGATACCGCGCTGCAGGGGAGCACGAGGTCGCAGTTGGCTCGTCTCCCGACCAAGTGCTCCGATTTCAAAACGACAGGAGTCTCTTGCCGCACCGCAACTTCTACGATCGCCCCCATGACCGCGCCAAGGTACCACAGCACGGCCCTCGCACGAACTCGGCACCCCAGCGTTCGGGTGGCTTGACTCGCCCACACGCGACCCGCGGCCCCGGTTGCTCGCCCGCTACTCGTCGCGTGACACAGGCAGCGAACTCCAACTCAAACTCAAACTCAAACTCAAACACCAACCTTAGGGCGACAAATCGGCGTGCGTCAGCGTGGTCCACGGTAAGAACTTGGCATTGTCGCCCGTACTCACACCGTCCGCAGCAGGACGTACCTTCTCTGCAGCGTCACCCAAATAGGACAAAGGATAAACCTCGTCGAGGCGGTTCTTGTAGTGATTGTACGCGACTTCATACGCGTAGCAGATCCGATCGCAGGTGATATTCCCCGAATCTTCTGTCTCGACCGGCGGATCGACATTGGACTTCGAGAAGTACTCGGCTCCCTTGAGGATCCGTGGGACATCTTCGCCACCGTATTTCGTCGCGTAGAGGTCGATACCGCGGTGCCACAACACCTCCGCAGCCAGGGCAAAGGCGTTGACGTTCCCCGATGCATGCGGACAATCACCGCCCTCCCGGTTGATCTCCATCACCTCACCGTTGTCCCAGATTGAGTACTCGATCAGCGTATTCGATACCCAGCTCTACATATTTGGTTCCATCAGGTGGTCTTTGCCCTCGTCGAACAGCGTGTCATCGTTGGTATAGATGCCCAACGCCATCCTGGACAGCCCGATCGAGAAGGCACAATTTGTACCGCTGTATTTGTCTTGGTCAGGATGCACCTGCGGTGTGCCGTCCCACACCGAGAGGGCAGTTTCGAACACCTGCGCCATGTGGTCGAATTGCGTAACCTTCGCGTCGGACCAACCGGCGGCTCCATCATCATAATAGCGGACGATCTCCGCACCTGCGATCCAAATATGCACATTCCATGAGGCAACCAATGCGACGTAGGAATTGTCGGTTTCGCCGTCCCGCGTGATTTTCTCGATGGTGCTGGACCAGGCGTCTAGGATCTCGATCGCCTTGTCGGCGTGCGCCTGGTCGCCCGTAACGACCCACTGCAGCGCTTGGGAGTAGACGGCTCTGTCATCGTTGCGAAGCGCGGTCTTCTGCGGAGTACTCCCGCCCAGTTGGACGTCCGCGTACGGCGTCGCAACGTAGCCCATCTGCGAGACACTCGACGTCAGGAGTTTCGCCCACCCCCCCTTCATCGGGTGATCGCCCACCCCATTCACGTTGTCTCGGATCCGCTCGAGCCTACTTTCCGCACGTTGAGATCGTCGTATTCTCGAATATTCGACCCCCTCACTGACCGTATTCCGCGCTCGGCACGCCCAGCAAATCTAACACCGTACGCTGAATGTCGCTCAGCGGATCCC
>JAZGFE010000250.1:0-5091 GCA_036479215.1 Nannocystaceae bacterium
TGGAGACGATCAACATAAGGAGGCATCGTTTCCACCCCGACTGGAACTATACGATATCACCTAGGGTTTAGGTAGATACAGTGGTGGCGAGTGGCCTGATGGATCGAGTTGTTTTTATACGGCCCCTTAGCGTGTGTCACGCGGGTATGTGCGGGATCATGAGCCACAAGGGCTCCGAGGCGCCATGACTGCGCGGGGTTTGCAGCTTTCGGATCGTTGGGACTCCACCTTCAAGTCTTACCATCGGGCGCTGCAGCAGGAAGTACGCAGTTTGTGACTTGCGCTCAGGGAGGCATCCACGCCCAGGAGAGGGGCGTGTCGCTAATCAAGCCGACGGCCCAGCGGTCGCTCCTTGCTTCTACGGTAAGAGCGAGCGCAACGTCGTGTGTTGGATGGACAAACATCAGGATCTGAACTTGGTGTAGTGTGGGCTCGTCAGCGTTCTCCTTGGCCAACTGCCCGATGCCCGACCCCACCATCCCGACCCGTTCCGCGCACGTTCACCCTGTATACGCCCAAGGAGCGAGGCTCGTCCAGCTGCTTCAACGCCCCACGCCCACTCTTTACACCGCGTTGGGACTGTTGCTCACTGCGGCGATCATCGCCAGCATCATGATCGGGGAAAGCTGGACTCCGGGTGACACGCGAGGCGTGGTCAGCTTTTTCGGCTGGAACTGGGAACCACCGGCAACCTTTCGCAGCGCAAACTTCCGTCACGTCCGAGCATTGCTTGAGGTTGCGACGATTGTGCTGGTCGGGCTTCGTTGGGCGCTGAGGGTCAAGAAGTCGAGCGTTGGAAGCCATGCGCTCGCCCTACTCCTGGTAGGTTGCGTTGTGCTATCGGGCACGCTCGCCGGGTCTCGACAGGCACTGTTTCGACCTCAAGCATTCGACGTCCGCGACGATCTACACTACCTCATCGGCACGAAGTACTTCGACGAGCTCGGCTACGTAGACTTGTACGAGTGCTTGATCGTATCCGAGTTGGTGCAGGGCGCGGGCAACCAGCACCGAGACGAGGCCAAGAGAATCAAATGGATCCGAAGTCTCAAGACCAACCACATGTACAAGATCGGTGCCATCGAGAACAGCCCGGCGCGGAAGCAACGCTGTATCGATCGTTTCACACCCGAACGTTGGGCGGAGTTCGGATCAGATATCACCGCGTTTCGTGAGTGGCTGGAGCCGTGGGGAAGACAGTGGCCGAAGCTGATGGGTGATCACGGTTACAACGGCGCCCCTGTTTTGACGGTGATTCTGTCCGCCGTGGGCAATGCGGTGGAGATAAGCCACGAGAGTCTCAGCAAGCTGGGGCTGATCAATCTGGCCCTGGTGACCACCATGCTGCTCACCGCGCTATGGGCCTTCGGTTGGGAGGCGGCCGCGGTCTTCGCGGTGTCGATGTTCTGCTCGGTCGTCGAAAGCTTCGGCCACGCCATGTCCATCCCGCGCTACATGTGGCTCGCCGCGTTGGTGATGGGCATTTGCTTTCTTCGCAAGGAGAAGTACGAAGCGAGCGCGGTCGCGCTGGTCTTCTCGGCCTCGCTCAAGGGCTTCCCGAGCTTTTTCCTCATCGCCGCCTGTTTGCACATCTTTGTATTGCTGTTTCGTCGGGGCCATGTTCGCGACTTCCTGTCGTGGAAGCCGGGTCGGTTCTTGATCGCTTCGTTTGTGGTCATGGTGGTGCTCTTTGTGGTCAGCATCTCCGCCCTTCAGGGTCTCGAAAACTGGACCGGATTCTTTCACCAGATGGATCTGAACGGAAACCGGAAAGCCGGCGGCAGTATTGGGTTTGCGTTTAACTTCACGTACTCCACGGTAGACAAGGACTTTCGAACAACGCTGGCAACCCTGAAGCACACGGTGTTTGGCCTCCGGATCCAGACCTACATGTGGATCTGTGCCACGCTGCTCGCCCTCGCCGTGGCCCGTCACGCCAGTTGGCTGCGAGGCTCCACGTTAACCTTGGCCCTAGGCTTTGCATTGGTGCACCTGTTCACGGTCCCCATGGCCTACTATTACGCGGGCTACTTCGCCCTGGCGCTGCTGTTCGCGGGCGAACGGGATCAAGGCCCTTGGCGGATCATGGCGGTCGGACTTTTGACGATCGATGCTCTGGCCCAGATCATGAGCCCCCATGTGTCCCATAAGTTCCTACTCTCGGGGTACACGAGTACCGCCTTCACCGCCTACCTGCTCTGCATGCTGGCGTATCTTGAACGCACCAAGCGAATCCACGCCGAAACGGGAGCTTCTCTCCCCGAAAACTCCCCGCGGGTGAATGCGGTCACGAACCCCTAAAGCTGGCGCAGCTCCGCGCCACTACCGCCGGCGGTGGCGAGTGCAACGAAGTTGCGCGCGATCAGTGGTATACACGACCTGTTCGAGCTCTCACGTTGCGGTACGGAATGAAACTTAGCGGATTTCTTACCGACGAGACACGCTCGCTCCCGAGTCCCGTCGGCCATGCTGTGCTTTCCGCCGTGTTGTTCGGCGTGCTGACATTGGGGGACTACCTGGGCGAGCATGCCCACTCCGGCTTGATGGCGTACTTGCAGGCGCTCGGGGTGGGCATGGGGGTCGGTGCGATCTTCGGGGCTTGCCTCGGCGTCGGCCTGAGAACCTTGTCCATGCTGCCCGCGATCGTACGCGGGCTGATCCACACCGCGCTCGGGGGAGTGCTTTTTTGGTGGCTCGCTTCGGGGCTCGGGGTTTGGGCTCGCCTTGGCGGCAAGGATCACCGCATGGCTGTGGCGGCGCTGGCGGCATCCGTCGTCGCCGGGTTGGGGTTGACCATAGTCGGCCTCGGCCTGCAGCCCTCACCCACCCGGTCGCGCGGACCGCTGGCGGCGTGGGGCACGAAGTGGAGAGTCGCCGCGGTCATCACTCTGTTCGTGGGCGGAGCCGTCTGTATCGTGGCCGATCGGCTTGTCGAGCCCGCCGCATACCCCAGGGCGCATGCGGTACTTCGCATCGCCGGCTACTTGCTCCCCTACGCCGCACTTCTCTCCCTGTCGGTCCGCGTGGCGACAATCACGAGACCCAAGCGGAGAGTGTGGCTCGCCGCAATCCTCCTCACGGTCGCGGTGCCCCTGCTCACCCTGGATCGCAGCCATGAGGCGAGGCTCGAAGCCCTGTTGTCGCGCCCCTATCCCGGCCTGAGCGTCGAGCTGCTTCGTCGTATGGTGGATCCTGACCTCGATGGGTACTCTGCGATTTTGGGGGGCGGTGACTGCGACAGCTGGCGCGCCGATGTGAATCCCGGCGTCCCGGAGATCCCCAACAACGGAATCGACGACAATTGCCGACTGGGGGATCGGGTGGTCGAGTCGACGGAGCCGGCCGATGTACGGGTACCCGACACCCCGGCGCCAACCAGCGTGGTGCTCGTCACCGTGGATACCCTCAGCGTCCGGCACATGAGCATGTACGGTGGGGCGCGCCGTACCACTCCGGAGCTGGAGCGCTGGGTGCGGACAACCGGCGCGGTGAAATTCGATCGTGCGTACACATCGGGGGGATGGACGAGCTTGGCGATCTCATCGATGTTGCGCGGCTTGTATCCACGGCGCCTGCGCTGGACGAGGGTGCATGAGACCAACCAATGGCGCTTGCTACGGGTTCCCGTCGAACCCAAGCTGCGCGCCAAAGAGATGAGCCGGATGATGTTCGGCATGCCGATGGAGGATCCACGCAAGCCGTTGGCGTTTTGGCTCCAGCGTCGCGGAATGTTCACCATCGCCGTGGTCAACGACGGACAGTCGGAGTTTTTCGACCGGAGCGTGGCGTCGATCGAGGGCTTCGACATCTATCAAGATCTCGATCACGTGCCTGCGAAGCGTCGCAACGATGCGGCGGTGACAGATGCCGCGCTCAAGGCGTTGCGGCAGGCTCCCGACGACCAGCCGTTTTTCTTGTGGGTCCACTACTTCGGCCCCCACGCCCCCAGCCACCATCATGCGGGGATCCGCGAGTTTGGCAAGAGCGTGGCCGATGCGTACGCGCACGAGATTCTCTATATGGACCGGGAGGTCACGCGACTGCTTCGTGACATTGGGGGCCAGAACCGCAGCCCCGACGTGGCGTTCCTCGTCACCGCTGACCACGGCGAGGTACTCACGCGGCGTGGACGGGGCCACGGCCGCCATACTCGGGAAGCCGCCGTCCAGATCCCCATGTTGCTCGCGGCTCCAGGGCTCGAGCCAAATACGGTTAGAACCCCGGTCAGTTTGGTCGATGTGATGCCGACGGTGCTTGGACTGACCGAAACGCCGGCCCCCGCCGGTCTTGATGGTATCGATCTCACCCAGGTGGCGCTGGACGACGATCGCGTGCTGTTCTTGGATACGTGGCAGTTTAGTGCCACCGGTGAGTTGAGCCAGGACACGGTGGTGGCGTTTGATGGCGATCTAAAGCTCTCGAAGCAGCTGCTCAACGGCGCGCAGACACTCCGTCGCCAGGGTGCAGCGGAGCGACTCAACGAGAACCTGCTTGGTACCGAGGATGATCGCAAGTTGCGCCAAGCACTTGATGTTTACCTCGAGGAAAATGGCCCGATCGACTTTCACGACTGATCGATCTGCTTGCGCAACGGTCTCTCGAGTTGGCGAATGCGCTTGACCGCGCACTGCCGGCCGGGTGGTCGGCGAAACCGAGACCCACCAAACCGCCCAAAACCCGCTACGATACGCGCGTGACCGAAGCAATCGTCGCCGCCACCCATCCCGCCAAAGTCGAACTCGAGTCCGGCAAGGACTACTACTGGTGCGCTTGCGACCGCTCGGCGTCCCAGCCGTTTTGCGATGGTAGCCACCGCGGCAGCGAGTTCACGCCCCTCAAGCTGGCGGCTAAGTGGCCGTGCAAAAACAAGTCGATCGATGAAGTTCGTGGAACGTGCCTGGAGGCCTTTGGCGTCCATTCTGGTGGAATACGAACATTATGCTATTTTTGCGCGGCCCCTAAGAAGCTCGGCAGTGGAAAGTTCTAGGGCGTGATCACGCCGCTATTTTGACCGGATGATCGGGTGAGGCGGCTCTACGTTTTCCTCGCAGTATTTTTGCGACTAGCGTCCTATCGCCGTTTGTGAGGAAA
>JAZGFE010000251.1:0-4505 GCA_036479215.1 Nannocystaceae bacterium
GATTCCGAACTCGCGTGCGAAATAGATATCGTTCACTGCAAAGGGGTTGTGGGTCTTGATGACACGGCAATCTTGGATACCCACACCGGCGGCCGCCAGCGCCATGCGTGCAGCAGGGACCACGGCCTTGGCCATCAACCCCTTCCCGACCCGCGCCTCACCGTAGGAGATGAGCTGCACCGGATCACCGTCGCGGCTCCAGGCAGCCGCTCGCTCGCGGCTGCACACCAGCAAACCCGCGTTTCCGTCGGCCGGATAGGTTTGGGTGCCGAAGGTGACCGTACCGTCGGGCATCACCGGCTTGAGCTTGGCCAGGCCGGCTGCGGTGGAAGGGAAGACGCCCTCGTCCATCTCTACCGTTGCGATCACGCGGCGCCCACTCGGGTTCACTTCGTAAGGCGCCACCATGTAACGCTTGAAGAAACCCGCCTCGACGCCCGCTTTGTACTGTGCATGTCGGTGCAGCGCGAGGGAATCTTGGGCCTCCCGCGAGATGCCAGCCTCCTTGGCCACATTTTCTGCGGTCTGCACCATCGAATTTTTGGCCCAGGGATCATGGCTGAAGGAATCCCACACCCAGTCCTCCGCATCCCCCCGGCCACCGGGCGCTACAGGGTTGGGGTAGAGCAGGTGAGGTCCGTTCGAGCAGCGGTCGGCCAGGATCACGGCGGTCGCCTCTGCGCCCCCGCACTCGACCCGTGCTGCCGCCGATGCTAATGCAATCGCCGAGGTTGCACAGGCCTGGCTCACCGTGGCACCGGTCAACCCGGGCGCACCGATGAGACCTCCCAGCCACGGCGCACCATAGAAAATCTGTTTGGCGGGTACCGTGTTGCCAAGCACAATGGAATCGAGTTCCGCCGCTGGGATGTCACGCGCAGCCAGGGCCTTCGTGGTGACATCCGCCGCGAATTTGAGGGTGTGCAACGTGGCGAATTTTCCCTGCCACTTGCAAAAGGGCGACGACCAGTAGCCGCCAGCCGGTAGGTACGCTTTGTGAAATCGCATGTTGCTCTCCTCGGCGAAGAATGTAGACGGCGCCACCCTCTTGGGAGCGCACGCGAACACTAGCACCGCTACCTGGCACACCGGAACACGCGGCGCGTAGCCGCGACGTGCGAAAACTCCGCTCCAGTGGGCACAAGCTCCCCGGTTGAGCGGAGTTGGATTGTACCCACCTGGATCGGCCAAGACCACGCCTGGTCGCCCACAGGCGGGTCACTAGCGATCCGCGCGGGCCGTGGCACCCCCGTGACGGCCGGCAAGGCGAACCAGAACACCGCCCCACCGCTCGGAGCTGGTTCGAAGCCTACCTGGCCGCCCATGGATTCGACGAGATGTTTCACGATGGACAAGCCCAATCCCGTGCCTCCCATCTGGCGCGAGCGCCCCGGGTCCGCGCGATAGAAACGCTCGAAGATTCGTTCTCGGTGGCGAAGGGGAAGACCTGGTCCGTCGTCTTCGATTTCGACACGCACCACCTCGCCCACCCGCCGCAAGCGGGCCGCGATATGCGATCCTGCGGGCGTGTACTTGATCGCGTTTTCCACCAGATTGAGCACGACCTGCTCGCAGGCGTCGGCGTCGGCGCGCACCTGCAATCGCTCCGGCCGCGCCTCCCCGTCCCCGGCCGCCACGACCTCCACCACCAACGTTGTATCTTTTTCACGGGCGCGCTCGCACATCGCCGCAATCGCTCGACGCAGTGGTTGATCGAGATTAATCGCTTGGAGATCGAGCACAGACCGACCGGCCTCGATGCGAGACAAGTCGAGTAGATCGCCTATCAAACTTGTGAGTCGCTCCGCGTTACGTGAGATGACATCTACGAAATTATGGGCATGCTCGGGCTGGAGCAATGCGCCGTCGAGCAGGGTCTCCGCGTGGGCCCGGATGATGCTCACCGGTGTGCGAAGCTCGTGGGAGACGTTGGCCACGAAGTCGCGGCGCACCGTCTCGAGTCGACGGGTCTCCGTGACATCGTGTAGGACAAATACCCTCCCCCCCGAGGCCCGCAGCGGGGCGACCCGTGCGAGCACGCACCGAGGTGGCGGTCCCGGCAGCTCGAACTCCTGGGTAGAGGCGTCATGCTCGGCACGGTGAACCACATCGATCAAGGCCGGCACGGGGAGCACGTCGCTCAGTTTTTTGCCATGAAGCGACGACGCCACCCCAGCCATCGCACACGCAGCTCCGTTTGCCAGTCCGATCCGATCGTCCTGGTCGAGCGCGAAGACACCCTCTTCCATGCTATCGAGGATGGTTTGCAGACGATCGCGCTCGCTTGCCAGGCGCTCGATCGCGGACGCAAGCTGACCTTCGAGACCAGCTATCGAATGGCCGCCACCGCCACCGCGACCCAATGGACCGTCAGGATCGGGCCCGTTCGCCCTGCCCCCTTCGGATCGCGTTCGCTCAAGCAGGCGTTCGAGGTGTGCCGCGAACATCCGCGATGCCAGACCACTAAAGACGACTGCGAGAATCATACCCACCACGCCGCCCAAGAGCAGGAGCACTCGCAGATGGCCGACTGTGGTCTCCACCTCCGCGAGGGTGGTCGCTACGCGTACCACGCCAGCCACACCCGCTGTGCCGTAGGCGACGGCCACGTAGATCGAGTCGGCGTGCATCGTCGTGCTGTAGCGACGCGAGCGCCCCTGCCCCGATGCGATCGCAGCACGGATCTCCGGGCGATCGCTATGGTCCTCGAGCGCGCGCACCTCCTCGACGGCGAGCGCCGAGTCGCCCAACACACGCCCCGAAACCCCAACGACCGTCACGCGCGTGCCCGTAGCGCGCCCCAGACGGTCGGCGATCTCATCCAACTCCGACGCGCTGCGGCGCCGGGAAGCAAGTTGTCCGAGAAGGTCACTTCCGACCGCCGCGTGGTGCAGCAGCTCGCTTTCTACGCGAAGCTCGAGCCAGCCACGCAAACGATGCTCCAAGTACATACCGCTGGCCAGACCGACGGCAAGTATCAGTGCGAGGGAGCCGAGGAAGATCCGACCGCGTAGGCCGAGAAGGTGCTTCATGAGCGGACCAAAATGCGCCTATGGGGATGGATCTCGAGTACCGGAGGCGGTGGACCCGGGATCCGCACAGATCGCCCCTTCGGGGCGGTCACACCATCGGTAGCCGACGCCGCGCACCGTTTCGACATATGCACCGGCCACACCGAGTTTGTGGCGCAGCCGCTTGACGTGCGTGTCCACCGTCCGTGTGGTCACATCGGCGACCATCCCCCAAACGTCGTCCAGCAACACGTCGCGGGTTTGAACACGCCCACGCCTCGCCAACAACGTCTCGAGCAAGCGAAATTCGAGCACCGTCAACGAAACCTCGGTCCCCTGGACCCACACACGGTGTCCCTCGCTGTCCACCCGAATCCTGCCGAAAACGACGACGCCGCTCTCCTCTGTATGCACGCCCTGATTCCGCCGAAGGATCGCACGAATTCGCAAGACCAACTCTCGCACACTGAAGGGCTTGACCACATAGTCCTCGGCACCGAGTTCGAAGCCGACGACCCGATCCACCTCGTCCCCCTTCGCCGTGAGCATGACGATCGGAATGTGTCCTGTGACCTCCCCACCTCGTAGGTCCCGACACACTTGCATACCGGAAACATCCGGCAACATCAGGTCGAGCAGAAACAGATCGGGAAACGGCTCCTTCCGAGCTTGGACCACGGCGCTCTCCCCCGTTAGGGCAGCGCGCGTACGGTAGCCCGCCCGTGCAAGGTTGTATTCGAGAATCGACACCAGATCGGGTTCATCCTCGACGATGAGGATCAGGGCGGACATGGCGTGGGTGTAGCGTAGATAGGGTGCCCCCGCCATCAAAACATGCGGAACGTGCGAGCTGGTGATGTGCCACGAGCGCCCCACCTCGATTCAAGCCGGATTCCCGCGACCGTCACCTGCCTGTCACACAGCGGGCACGTGGCTGCCACATCTTCGCCACGTCTTCGGCGCGTCCTGATCGTCGGCACATCTTCGCCACATCCTCGCCACATGTCTGACACACGTCCGATGCAGATTCGCTCCAGCAACCGAACGAACTCATTGGAAAACATCATGACAACCCACACCCGCACCCGAATCGCAAAACTCGTCTCCGGTATCGCTTTCCTCGCCTGCTGTTCGCGAGATACGGGCTCTTCACCACGCCACAGCGGCGCGGACAACTCGAACGCGCGGGCTCGAACCTTGCTTCAAAACAAAGGTTCGGACACCCTCGCCAATGTCGCCCAGGCCTGGGCGGAGGCCTACAAAGATGTCGACCCCAAACTCGCTGTCGCCGTGACGGGCGGAGGATC
Source organism: Nannocystaceae bacterium (assembly GCA_036479215.1). Taxonomy (GTDB): domain Bacteria; phylum Myxococcota_A; class Polyangia; order Nannocystales; family Nannocystaceae; genus FL481. The sequence goes on from JAZGFE010000251.1 coordinate 4,319, forward strand.
GGGCACAGGGTTATCCTCCCTGATCAACGGCACCGCAGACATCGCCAACGCCAGCCTGAGGATCTCGACAGTGGAAAGTTCTCGGCCCCACATAGGCGCACATGACACCACGTTTGCCTACGCGAGTCGTGTTGATGTGGGCGAGAAAAGTCTCACCCACATGGTCATACAAGCGCCCACAGAAACT
>JAZGFE010000252.1:0-21597 GCA_036479215.1 Nannocystaceae bacterium
CTTGGGGCGTTCCGGGGCTGCGAGGCACCCTGACGATCCGATCTCTCGTCGTGTCGGAACGGTGGCACTCCGCATGGCAATCCTACGCGGCTGCCCAGCGCCAGGAGGTCCTCGCTATCATGTAAGCGCAGGATCGAATCCACCTTGACCCAAACCCAAACCCAAACCCAAACTCAAACCCAAACGCAAGCCATGGTACAATTCGAGCAGACATTCATGAACTTTCTCCTGCACCATCAGGAGAAGCACAATCGTAGCTACCATTTTCTAGTGCTCATGGATGCCGTGATCGCGGCTGCGAAGCATATCGAGCACGATTACGTTACGGGCGCGCTGAAGGGTAACTGGGATGGGGTCGATCGGATCAACGTACAGGGCGAGAATGTGATGCGCATGGACCAGATAGCGAATCGCATCGTGCTTCATTACCTACGTAGTACCAGGCGTGTCATCCACGCGATCAGTGAGGAGGATGAGAATATCATCGAAATGGACACAGAGAGCGGTCGCTATTTCTTCTACTTCGATCCTTTGGATGGCTCGTCCAATATATCCCACGGACTTCCGGTTGGATTCATGTTCGGCATAGCGAAGCGAGATCTCAGCGGGCCGGACGACGGTCACCTGCGCGCCGGAAAAGACTTCATCGCGTCGGGTATGTTCGTTATCCCCACAGGGACGTTCACGCTCGCCCTGCGCGACGCGGGTACCTGGCGGTTTCACATCAACGAAACCATGAGCTTCGTGAAACCGGTGCGAATGCGGTTCCCGGAGCGGAGGGAGACCTGGGAGCTGTCGTTCAACGCCGGGAATAGGTACGCATTCGCGGATGTGGTGCAGAAGTGGATCCGGGAACACGAGCCCAAGTACTCGTTTCGCTATCTTGGCGCGCTCGCTGGTGATTTTCACCGTCTCCTCTCGAACGGCGGGATGTTCCTGTACCCGGCCATCGTTTCGCATTCGCATTCGGAGGAGAACCGGCCCAATGGCAAACTTCGCCTGATATACGAGGCGGCCGTGGTCGCGTTTATGGCACGTGAGGCCGGAGGGGCGGCGATCGATGAACAGGGACGAGCTATATTGGAGCTGACACCGGATCAGATCCATCAACGAACGGCGCTATACGTCGGCTCGGCGGAGTTGGTGCGGAGCGTCGCAGCGGCTTTGACAGGATAGTTGGATGGAATTGGGTTGAGTTGGCCTATTTGCGGCGCACGAAGTGGGGCGCGTGCACCAGGCTAGCGACGAAGTCTAGCAGACCCATCTCGCCTGCACGCAGCGCATCGCGTGCCGCTTGGCTTGCGAGACAGTCGTCGATTCCGCCGAAGGCATAGTAGGCCGCCTGTGCGCCCACGCAATCGATGACCTGCGGCAACTCGGCCAACGTTTGCGCCATGTCCTCTTGGTCGTCAAAAGTCCCAAGTGTGGAGCCGGCCAGAAGGATATCCCCGCTCGCATCAATTTCGAGCCCAGATTCGTCCGCACGGTAGCGGCCCGCTTCGTCCCAATGCTCGAATCCGAATCCCATCGGGTCGAAGGTGCTGTGGCAAGACTTGCACAGGGGGTCGGCAGCGTGCAAGGTCTCGTAGCGCTCGCGCGTGGTGTATTCACCCGGCTCGGGCGGCGTGATCTCGGGAATCTCCTGGGGTGGATCGATCCGCTCTCCGCACAGGAGTCGCTCGAGCACCAAGAGACCGCGCTGGGTGGGGGAGGAAGATACCGATTGTGATCTCGAGGCGAGGACCGACCCCAATGCAAGGAGACCGAGTCCGTGATCGCGCTGGGTCACCACGAATTCGGAATCGCCGATGGTCGACATGCCGTAAAACTGGGCAAGTTGGGGATCGACTACTGTATAGGACGCGGTGAGCAGGTCTTGCACCGTTCCCTCTCGCGCGTAGATGACCTCGTTGATGTATGCCTCTGTTTCGGCGATCATCGCTTCGCGTACTTGAACGAATTCGGGAACGTTCGTCTTGTTCTCCGCGACGACATGGTCGTAGTGGATCCAGCCCCGAAAAAATTCTATCATAACCTCTTTGCCACGCTCGCTGGTGAGCAGTCGTTTCGCTTCCGCGATCAATACGCCCCCGTCTGCCAGATCTCCGCGTGCCGCGCGTTCGAGCAAGGCTGCGTCTGGAGCACTGTTGGAGAAGGTGTAGGCGAGGGCGGAGGCCAGCTCGAACTGCGTGAGGCGATAGCCGTCGTCCGTGGCCTCGCCGGTCTCTCGGCGGTATACCGTATGCGGTGATTCGATGAGCGCGACCAGAACCCATTTGACCGCAGTTTCGAAGTCGGCGTCATTGCGTATGGTAGCGAAGAGGTCGAGATAGCGGGCCTTGTCGCTCGAGCTCAGGGGGCGGCGAAACAGCCTGTACCCATAGCGGTCGATCAATTCGTCCGCGCAGTTCTCATCAGGAGATTCCGCGGCGCAGGGCAGCACCGTCTCCAAGCGAGATGCCACCAGCGAGGCCATGTCTTCGGCGCTGGAGAGGAGGTCGCCGGTGGTCTGTTTGCCAAACTTCAAGCTGTGGTCATTGAGGTATTTTCCGCGTCCTCCAACGGAGTCGGGTGCCATCAGGACGCCGCCCCACATCGAGGCGAACTCGGGAAACACGTCGATCATCGTGTTGGCGATCTCTCGTCGGGTGAGTCGCCTGATCAAACGTGGGCCGATCTTGGTCTCCTCACAGGACGCTTCGGGGCCGCCATTGCTCACCTCGGTGTCCTCGCTGTCGCTGCCTTGGTTGTCATCGTCATCGTCGTCGCCTGGATCGCCCACGTCGTCGTCGTCATCGGGGGCCGGGTCGCCGCTGGAACCTGGCAACTCATCCTCGCCACGTTGGTCGGGCGTACAGGCGACAGCGAACAAAACGGCCGCGGAGAGTATCTGGGCACTGATCTGGTCACGTCGAAACTTCATGCCAGCAGCTCCTCGATCACGCTCCCGGAGTTGGGACCGAAACTCGGAACCGTTGCCCCCATCGCGTGGCAGACGGTCATCAGCAGGTCGGCGTGCGGCCGGTTTTCGAATTCGAGTAGCCTACCGGTGCGCAGGGACCCGCTGCCGCCTCCGAGGGTCATGATAGGTAGGTAGGTGGTACGCTCCTCTCCGCCGATCCAGACGCGCGCCTTGTTGCAGTTGTGGGCGTTGCCGTCTGCTATCTCCGACGTGATATAGATCAGGGTATTGTCCAACATCGTATGCTCCGGGTCCTCTGGATCCGGTTGATCGAGCACTTTGAGAAAGCGATCGACGAAAGTTTGAATCAGCCATTTTTGGGCCTGTGCGAACTCCTCACGCGCGGGCAAATCAATAGAGTGCGAGAGCGGATCGTGATGGTCTTTGGCGAGACCCATGAAGGAAAAGCTCACCTGCGCGTTGGCGAACATGGTCTGGAGTGCCATCACGCGGGCACTACCACAGAGCAAGGAGTAGGCCGCTAGCTCGAGCTGTGCTGCGTAGATCTGGGAAAAATTGCTCTTGTCGATGAAATAGGCGCCATTGGTACCAGCGGCCGATTCGTTGCCGACGGCGTCGATGGCTGGGGTAGACGGTTGGCTATCGCAGCCCATTGCGTCCCCGGCGGAGCCCCCCGGTTCTTTTAGTGCCTGCAAGGACTCGAGGTGGGTCGAAAGCTTGCTCTCTTCGTCGGTGAGTGAGTTCAATTCACTGCGGAGTGCCTCCACCTCGCCGATGGTCAGTTCAAGGGCGGCGCGTCGGAAGTCGGCGTCGCTGGGCCCCTGCTCCGGTTCGCTATCGGAGTTGATATTCGCCAGCAAGCTCTCCGACGCTTTGACGGGGTTCGGTTCGGGCCGGACCCAATCGGTGCCGTCGTGGAGTAGCTGGCTATCAGGGCCGAAATCGTTCGGGCGCCAAGGCACGGCACCCAAGTCCACAGCCGAGATGCCGAGCTTGGTGGCGACGACGTGCTCCAACGAAGCGCCGGCACCGTTGGTGAGCGCGGCTCGGATGGCGGAGTGGTTGGAGTGCCCCTTGTATTCGATGCCGCGCAGCAGGTTCATCTGCGCCTGATAGGGGATCAACGGATCGAGAATATTGAGGCCCGGCGCGGCCGCCAAGTCCAGTGCGCCTGCCGGAGCGGCTGGGTCGAAGTGTTCGACAGGCATGCCGTGGGGGATAAAGAGTACGAAGAGGCGACGCGGTCGCTCACTGCGCGCCGCTGTGGCGTGGGTGGCCAGTTTGAACGCGATGGGGGCAGCAAGACCGAGGCCGATGGCCTTGAGGAACATCCGTCGTTGAAGGATCAGGCGAGGTCGCATGGGGGTTGGTCTGGTGGGGGCGAGGGCAGGGAGACGTGTTACGAGTGATTCCGAGCCGGGCCGACGGCTGAAAAAGATTGTCGGGGGAGCGGGCGCGTGGCGTGGCGGGGTGTGTCGGGCCCTTCGATGCGTGCTGGGCGCGGCGGATAGGGCGCGGCTCGGTCGAGCGCGCTCGCTGCAGCGGCTGCAGGAGGTCGTGTGGGTTTCAGCCCGCGGGATGCAGTTCCACACTGAGCGGACAGTGATCCGACAGGGATGGAAGACTTGGGGCATCGTCGATATCGTAGGTCCACTGTGTCACGGGTCCGGGTCGCAGCCAACGAGCCGCCGGCGTATCGAATACGAATCGATCCACGAAGCGACCGTCAATTGCGGCCCAGCAAGTTGCACGCAAGCCGCCGGCCAGATCCACCAGCGACGCGCCGCGTTCCATGCGGGTCCAAAACTCGCCGTTGCCCGCGAAGTGTCGGTTGAAGTCTCCGATCATCATGAGGTCCGCACCCTCGGACTTACGTGCCTCCAGCCAATCCGCGATACGGTCCGCTTGGACGAAGAGTCGTTCGCATGCGGCCCCAGTCGTCTGAGATGGGTGGGCACAGCCACTCTTGAGATGGACACCGAGGAGGACGATACGCCGGGAAGCGAGCTGCAAGTCGATTGTGACCCCCGGTCGGAGGCCGTCACCGGCGAGCGCATCGACTCTCCCGGTGGCAACCACAGGTACGCCGTGGCGCCACGCGAATCCGACCTGTTGCGCCGTGCCGTGATCGACGAAGTGAAATCTGTAGGCATCCGGATCCAACAGGCGGCGGGCCGCCTCGGGCCCGTCGATCTCCTGAAGCGCGATGACATCGGCGTCCAGGCGACGTGCGTATGCTGCGAGTCGGGTGTAGTCGCTGGCGGTACGCGGTACGGGACCGTGTCCGTCGAGAGCGTGAAGCCAGCGCAGATTCCAAGTCGCTATCCGCAGCGGTGGGAGTGAGGGTTTCTTGGGCGCCTCCGGCTGCAAAGGGGGCACGAGGAGCGTCGATCCGAAAGCTTCGGAAGTGCTCGACACGGGCCCGAACCCACCGAGCTCCGGTTCGAGCTCACAAGCGAGCATGAAGACCATAGGTGCCAGTTGGAGTCGTCGCCACACGTCAGCAAGCTAGCGCAGGCGGGTCGATTGTGTTTCGGGTGTCCGCGAGACGGGACGTTCGCGTCCGAGAGGTCGGCCACTCGTCCCGTCGCGCGGGCCGTCGCGGGCCCGCGCGCTCCGCTCCGATCAGCTCTCCTGGCGTCGCCCCAAACTCCACTCCGCACCGCCATCGACGCGTGTCTCGAGAAATCTCGCTAATTTGTGGAAGTCGGTACCTGGCTGCACGAAGCGTACTTCGGTCAGCATTGTTTCTGGGTTCACCAAAGTACTGAATGCGACGTAGCGGAGGTCAAATTGCCCAGAGACACTCACCATGTGGCCATCGAGACCCTCCTCGACGAGCCCGCGGTAGGATCCGATGCCAAGCTGGCTGCCGAGAATGACATCGAAGGCCTGGGGCGCGGAGCAGCGTGACTCGTAGCCCATCTCGACCCCGGTTACCTTTTTCTTCCGACCGGTACGGTTCTCGTACCGTTTACGGACCGCCGAAGCCACCATTTTGCCCAATGGAATCTCCGACAGTGCCACATGACCATGTTCGTCGCGCTCTGCGTCTTTGAGGAATTCGTCGGCTAACAACTCGGAAATTCCCTCGGCGAGCACCACGGTGCCATAGTGCTTGTCCCGTTCCTCACGCGTCAACATGAGGTCGACGATCCGATCTGCGAGCTTGTCGAGTGAAAGCTTCGCTTCGGTGGTCTGCGTCCCCTCCGAGTCCGTCGTCTGCTCGTGGATGCACAGATCCGACCCGATGTCTTCCACGCCAAGTACAAGATGAGCCTCACCAGCGATGGCGATGCCGTACGAAAGCCATGCAGCCTTGCGGCCCATGGCTTCCACGATATAATAGCCGCTTGTCGCCAACGCATCCGCGCGCAGGTTCATCAGCTCCTTTGCCATTACATCCACCGCGGTGAAGAAACCGAACGTGAAATCGATGCCCTTGTAGTCGTTGTCGATCGTCTTCGGGAGGTGAATCACTCGCACGCGCTTCGAACCCGCAGGCATGAGCTTTTGGTACTCGTACAAGAAGTTTGCCGTTTTGAGTGTGTCGTCGCCGCCGATCGAAATCAGCGCGTCGCAGTTCATATCGGTGAGCGCACTGTAGACTCGACGAAGACCTGCCGTCTTCTCTTCGTCTCGCAGATCGAGGGCGCACTTGATAGGCTTGCCAGGATTCGCCCGAGCCGTACCGACAATGATCCCTCGCTGGTTTCGTAGGCCACGCAGGTCCTTTTCCTTGAATACACGGTAATGCTCGCCCTCCACCAAGGGACTCGACTGCCTGTCGTATTTTTGCAGATTCGAGTACCCGTGAAAGAAGCCGACAACCTCGCGGCCATCCTCAAGAAAGGAAGTGACGGCGGCCGAGATCACGGCGTTGGCTGCCGGCGCGGGTCCTCCGGAGAAGATCAGGCCGACACGACGGATATCTTGTTTTGCGTGGGTCATGGCGAGTTATCTAGGGGGCAGAGAGAAGGGGTGTGGGGGGGGGGGCGGCTCGCGGCGACCACCGCAAGCCGCCGGGTGCTCGTCACGAGCGCTCGCTACGAGGTGGTTGAACGGTGGGGCTATTCGAAGCGATGATACGCGTTCAGATCTTTGAAGGCGGCGACGACACGTTGTGTCATCCCCTTCTCCCCCAGATGGATCCAGCCCCTCGGGTCGATGTATTTCTTGTTCGGCTTATCCTCACCGTCGGGATTGCCGATCTGTGACTTGAGGTAGCCGTCGCGTTCGTCCATATACTGCTTCACCGGATCCGTGAAGGCCCATTGCGTGTCGGTGTCGATGTTCATCTTGACCACGCCGTAGGAGACGGCTTCGCGGATTTCTTGCGCGGAGGACCCGGAGCCGCCATGGAATACGAAGTGAACGGGTTTGGGGCCCAGACCCAAGCGTTTCGAGATTTCCTCTTGCGAGTGTTTGAGAATATCGGGACGTAGGGTCACGTTGCCCGGTTTGTACACACCGTGCGTGTTTCCAAACGATGCCGCAACTGTGAACTTTCCGACGGGGCTAAGCGCCTCGTAGGCGGCCAAGACCTCCGATGGCTGGGTATAGAGCTTGGAGTTGTCGATCGCCGTATTGTCTACACCGTCTTCCTCGCCGCCCGTCACACCCAACTCGATTTCCAGCGTCATACCGATTCGGTTCATGCGCTCGAGGGTGCTGCGACAGATCGACAGATTCTCATCGAGCGGCTCCTCGGATAGGTCGAGCATATGCGAGCTGAACAAGGGCTCGTTGTGGATCTCATAGTAGCGCTCGCCGGCCGTGAGCATGCCGTCGATCCATGGGAGTAATTTTTTTGCCGCATGATCGGTGTGCAGCACCACGGACACCTCGTAGGCTTCTGCGATCTGGCGCACGAAATGGGCGCCGGCCACCGATCCCGCGATGGCTCCTTTGTGGTCCGTCTTGTCGAGAAACTTGCCACCGAAGAAGTGGCCGCCTCCATGTGAGAACTGAATAATGACGGGGCTGTTGGCCTCGCGCGCTGCTTGCAATACGGCGTTGGTGCTGTGCGACCCGATCACGTTCACCGCCGGCAGAGCGCATTCTTGCTCTTGGCAGTAGTCGAAGAGTTCGCCGAGGTCGTCACCCGTCAATACGCCGGGTCTGAGTTTGAGTGCCATCTGGAGTGTCCTGAAGTTCCGTTGGGTTGACTTTGATGTGCCGCTTGGCGGTGGGTCGCTCGAGACCCGTCCGCCGCGCGTAGACTATGTTGAAACGGCGGCTACTCCGGGCAGTAGCCGACCTTCCAAGAGCTCAAGCGAAGCTCCACCGCCAGTGGACACGTGATCGATTCGGTCTACGACACCGAGTAGTTCCACGGCGGCTACCGAATCGCCGCCTCCGACCACAGAGAACCCGGCATTGTCGGCCACGGCGACGGCGATCGCCTCGGTTCCCCCGCGGTATGCCGGGTTCTCGAATACGCCCATGGGTCCGTTCCAAATCACCGTCTTTGCGGATCGCACCGCTTCCTTGAAGCATTCGATGGTCTTCGGGCCGATGTCGAGGCCCATGAGGTGATCTGGAATGGCCGGGCCACATGGTGGCTCGGGGACGCCACCGAAGGTGGCGGCGCAGAGGTGATCTACCGGAAGAAGGAGCTCGACGTTCCGAGCCTTCGCGCGCTCACGGATTGCCGCCGCTTGAGCGACGAGGCTGCGTTCGCAAAGCGACTTGCCGACACCCAAGCCCGCGGCCGCGAGAAAGGTGTAGGCCATGGCGCCGCCGATCACCAGTACGTCCACCTTCTCAAGCAGGTGGGTCAATACTGGCAACTTGTCGCTCACCTTCGCGCCGCCGAGCACGGCCACGAGCGGTCGTTGCGGGGCCTCGAGTATCTTGGAGAACGCCCGAAGCTCGCGCTCCATGAGCAGCCCGGCCGCGCTGGGAAGGTGCTTCGCTATGCCGACGACGCTTGTGTGGGCGCGGTGTGCCGTTCCGAAGGCGTCGTTGACGTACACGTCTCCCAAACGGGCCAATTGTCGGGCGAAGGACGCGTCACCCTTCGTCTCTTCGGCGTGAAAACGGAGGTTCTCCAGCAGCAGGCACTGACCGTCCTTGAGCTCGGCCGCCGCTTTCTCGACAGCCTCACCCACGCAATCGTTCGTAGTTTGTACTGGACGCCCCAACAGCTCGGCGAGGCGAGTCGCGGCGGGTCGGAGCCGCATTCTTTCCACCACCTTTCCCTTGGGCCGGCCCAGGTGGGACATGAGAATGGGGCGACCTCCGCGTGTCACGATCGCCTCGATCGTGGGCAACGCCCGCCGAATGCGGGCGTCGCTCGTTACGCGCAGCTCGTCGTCAAGGGGTACGTTGAAATCGACCCGTACGAGCACGCGTTTGCCCGCCAAATCGAGTTCCGACAATCGGCGTACTCCCACGCTACGAACCTAGATGATGCGCCTTGGTGAGAAGATCGACGACGCGATTGCTATATCCCATCTCGTTGTCGTACCAGCTGACAACCTTGATGTGCCTCCCGCCACCCGTCACCATCGTGCAGCCGGCATCTACGATGGAGCTATGTGGGTCGCCGATGATGTCCGTGGAGACGATCGGGTCCTCAGTGTACGCGAGGATGCCCTTGAACGGCCCCTCGGCCGCCGCCTTGAGCACGGCGTTGAGCTCGGTGACCGTGGTGGGCTTGGATAGGTATGCGGTCAGATCGACAGCCGAACCATCGGGAACGGGCACGCGCAACGAGTAGCCGTCGAGCTTACCGTTGAGCTCGGGGAGCACTTTGCCCACGGCCCGAGCTGCACCGGTACTCGTGGGGATGATATTCTGAGCGCCCGCTCGCGCCCGACGAGGATCCTGATGCACCTGGTCGGCGATGCGCTGATCGTTCGTATAGGCGTGCACCGTGGTCATCAGCCCACTTTCGATCCCGAAGCTTTGATGGATGACCTTGGCCAAGGGCGCGAGGCAGTTGGTCGTGCATGAGGCGTTGGAGATGATCTGGTGCTCGGCCTTGAGCACCTCCTCGTTGACGCCCATCACGATCATTGCGTCGATCTCGCCGGAGGGCGGTACGGTGAGGATCACCTTTTTGGCCCCGGCCGTGATGTGCTTCTTGCATTGCTCCTGGGTCCGAAAGATCCCCGTTGCCTCCACGATCACATCTACGCCCAAGTCGCCCCATGGTAATCGCGCGGGGTCCTTTTCCGCCACGGTCTTTGTGGCGTAGCCGTCGACGACGATCTTACCCTCTTCGGCGGCCACCTGACCGGGGTAGCGACCATGTACGCTGTCGTACTTGAGCATATGTGCCAGCGCTTTCGCGTCGGCCAGATCGTTGATCGCCACGACTTCGTAGCCACTACGTTCCCTGAGTACGCGGTAAACGAGACGGCCGATGCGGCCGAAGCCATTGATCCCAACCTTAATCGCCATGTTCTGTGTCTCCCTGATGTCCTGTGTTGTTCGCCTGTGCTCGTGCCACGCAGGTAGCGCGAGCTGTTGTGGGATGCCCCGCGGGAGCGGGGGGCCCTGAAGGGCTACGATCCGAAGAGGGCGCGGCCGGGGTATTCGGCATCCGCGTCGAGCTGTTCGTTGATGCGCAGCAATCGATTGTATTTTTCAATGCGATCGGAGCGGGACGCGCTGCCGGTCTTGATCTGCCCAGCGCCGCTACCCACGGCCAGGTCGGAGATGAAGGTGTCACCCGTCTCCCCGCTTCGGTGGGAGATCACACAGTTAAAACTAGCCCGTTGGGCCATCTCGATGGCCTGCTGTGTTTCGGTGAGTGTACCTATCTGGTTGAGCTTGACCAGCAGTGCGTTCGCGGATCCCGACTCGATCCCGCGACGTAACCGATTCGGGTTCGTGACGAAAAGGTCATCGCCCACGAGCTGCACTTTATCGCCGATCTTCTCGGTGAGAAGCTTCCAACCGTCCCAGTCGTCCTCATCCATGCCATCTTCGATGGAGACCAACGGATACTTGCGGGAAAGTTCGGCATAAAGGTCGACAAGTTCGCTGGGCGCAAGCTCGCGCCCACCCTCCCCGTCGAGGCGATACACGCCCTTCTTCTTGTCGTAAAACTCAGAAGCCGCGACGTCGAGCGCCAAGCCGAACTGCTCGCCGGGTCGATAGCCGGCCGTTTCGATGGCTGTCATCAAGGTGGACAGGGCTTCGGCGTTGTTCGCCATATCGGGTGCGAACCCACCCTCGTCGCCCACGGCGGTCACTTTTCCCGCTTTCTTGAGCAGGTCCTTCAAGGTGTGGAAGACCTCCACGCCAGCGCGCAAAGCCTCGGGGAAGCTGTCGAACCCGAAGGGGACGAGCATCGTCTCTTGGAAATCGAGGTTGTTGTCGGCGTGGGCGCCACCGTTGATCACATTCATCAGCGGTACCGGCAACCGGCGGCACAAGGTGCCACCAAGATAGCGATACAGCGGCATGTCCAGGTCCGCAGCAGCTGCGCGTGCCGCCGCCATCGATACCGCGAGCAGTGCGTTCGCCCCCAGGTTGGACTTGTTTTCGGTGCCATCCGCTTCGCACAAGATGCGGTCGATGGCGACTTGGTCGGCGACCTCGAGACCCTCGACGGCCGACGCGAGCTTGGTTCGTACGTTGTTTACCGCCTGCGTGGCACCTTTTCCGCGGTAGCGCGACTTGTCGCCATCGCGCAACTCATGGGCTTCGTACTCACCTGTGCTCGCGCCAGATGGCACTGCGGCGACCCCCGTGTTGTTAAACTCCGTGGTGACTTCTGCCTCCAGGGTTGGATTTCCGCGCGAGTCGAGAATCTCTCTCGCGTGGACGTGAATGATGGTGCTCATGTCGCTCTGCTCTTTCTCCGCGCGGTTCGCCACTGTGGCGGCGGGGACTCTAGCGCGATCGTCCCCACCGCGCACGTTCGAATGCCCGGTCCTGTTTCGGCCCGGCATTCGCCGCCACGCTCCTCCCACGACCGCAGTCGCGGGCCTCCAGCCCCCTTGTCGCACGCAGGTTACGCCAGCTGTGGGCGCCTTGTCTCGACTCGACGCCCGCGTGGCAACGCCGTAGGCGCAGCGATGGCATGACGGCCTATCGATCGATCGAAAAGAACAATCCAAGGTAGCGGTAGCTACCGCTTCGCGCTCCGTGGCTTCCGCGGATCCTGCCTGCCGCCCGCGCACCGGGAGGGGCGAGGACGCGTCGGTCGTGGGCGGGAAACAGCCCGAAATCCCCACTGAGAGGGCCGCTGCGTGCGGATGCCGAACCCGCGATGGCGCGGGTGTGGGCGGTTGGCGGAGGGCTGCAGTTCGCGCGCGCGTCGCCTGTCCAAAACCGCTCAATGTCGTGGGTGCCCGTGGGTCAGCTGCGACGGGGCCCTTCTCGATGCCCTTCCCCGGGGGGGGCTACGCCTGCGCACTCGGTCGGCCGCGCTCGCGGCAGTCGTGCATTGTCCCACGCATCCCTGAAGTCAGCGTGCGTACAGAAGATAGGCGAATTTCCGGGCCACGGTGCATTTGAACGAGCGGACGATCGGGTACCGGACGTGCGTGGTAGATTCTGTTTTTCTCGGCCACATGAGCGTCGGATGCTGTCCGCTTCTTGCGGCGTTGTTCTCGCTTGGCGCCGGTTGTTCGAGCGATCTACCTTTGGCCGGTGACGTCCGGCCATGGTGTGGGCACGAGTCGCTTCTAGCTGCTCGACGGTAGCAATAGCACTCGGCCTTCGCGGTCTCGATGCGCTGCGTGGGCAAGTGCCTCACGCCACGCGGACAGTGGGTAGCACGCGGCGATCTGGGAACGCAGCGATTGACCTGCGAGGGCCACGACCCGCCGGTCCACCACTTCGCTTCCGGCGCGGCGCGACCACTCCAGCAACCAGAAGCCCACTACGTGGATGCCGCGGAAGACCAACTGGTCGATACCGACCTGCGGGGGCTTGCGGCTCATGGCCCCGTACGTGACCAGCGACGAGCCTGGAGCGAGGCAAGCCGCCAGCCTGCCTGCGCACGGGCCACCGCTCCCGTCGAGTCCCAGCTTGATCGCCGCACGACCCGTGGCTGCCCGCACTCGCCGAGGCAGGTCGACCCCATCGACTTCGACCCGATCTCCGCCCAGTTCGCGGACGAGCGCTCCGCGCTCGGCACGGCGCACGACGGAGACGGTCCGAAAGCCGCGTCGCTTCGCCAGTTGGACGATGTATTGCCCGACCGAACCCGAACCTGGCGAGTGGATCAGCCAATCGCCGGGTTGGAGGTCGGCGAACGCATCGAGCAGCACTTCCGCAGTGAGGGGATTGATCCGCAGCATCGACGCTTGCTCGATATCCACGCCGTCGGGCAGGGGGCACAGACGCGACGCCTCAATGTTCGCGCGGCTTCGCCAAGAGCCGAATCGGATCGGCAAGAGCACCAACTCACCGACGCGCAGCGAGGCCACGCTCGCCCCCAGCTGGCACACACGAGCGATGCCTTCGGCCCCGGCGTGGTTGGACGCGTCGCTGGGCACCGGATAGAGCCCGCGGAGGAGCAGGAGGTCCATGGGGTTGATGGGGGATGCGAGGACCTCGACTTGCACCTCGTGTTCCCCTGGAGCGGTTACGTCGCTCGGGACGAGGCTCAACACGTCGGCAGGCGGGCCGTAGCGGTCGAATCTCAACGCGCTCACACGCCCCCCATAGCCTTGCCCCCGCCAGATGGCAAGGAACACGCGCCCTATGCTGTGCTCAGGGGCGGCGAACCAGCTGCGCCACCAGGCCGAGCAGGCCCGCGGCCACGAGGATCGCCAGCGCCGTGCCGACGTGCACCGACAGCGGGTAGGCGTCCAGTTGGTAGGGGCACAGGCAGGTCAGCAGATTGAGCTGAGCGAGGGCCAAGCCAGCCGCGATGATCACGATAGAGCGCAGCACCCGTTGGCGTGCACCGAGGATGGCGATGGGCACGGTGACGAGCGCGATTGCTCCCGTGCCCAGCAGCAAGCAGGTGTAGGGGCGCAGGGTGTCGGCGTGGAGCCCTGGCCACCCTAGCGCACCGACCAAGCCCAACATCACGCACCCCATGAGCACGAGCACGCGGCTACGGTGGCTCGACGGGAGCAGTCCGACGCCCATCGCTGGGAGCACGAACAGTCCCAGCGCGAAGGCAGAGAACTGGGCGCCAACTTGGAGGACGGGTCGTGCCCATAGGTCTGCGCGTACGCCCATGGCCCACACCACGGCCGCCATCAACGGTGCCACAAGCACCAAGCCCACCACGAACCGCGAGCGGCGCGAGCGGCTGAGGGCTGTGAGGTCCGAGACGATGGCGTCGTATGCTTTGGCCTGTGCCATGGGAAAGCTTTGAGCCGAGGGACAACGTAGCCGCTTTGGCCGCGGGGAGCCATCCGTTCGCTGCCTCCCAAACGGATCGGCGTACGCGGAAGGTTACAAGAGTTGCTGGATCCGATCGCGTGAGATCTCTGATCGTCGGCCACAGACGGGCAACATCGTCCCGTAGGGGGCCAGCATGGCGGTCGCAGCATCTTTGGTCGGGTTTGGACCGTGTGATGCGTATGATGCGCGATGTTGCGCACTGGAGGTAGCGCGACGCCCTCGCACGGACGTGAGGAATCGTGGGTCAGTTAGCGCCGTGCCGAGCCGGCATCGGTGGCGCGGTCTGCCAGGCGGTGGCTCGCCACCACGTGCTCGGGTACCTCACGCAAATCCCACACGAGACCGGCCGCGCCAAGCAGTCGCAAGATGTAGTAGGTCAAGTCGATCTGCCACCAGTGGAAGCCTTGGGCGGCGCTCGCCTGGTAATAGTGGTGGTTATTGTGCCATCCCTCGCCCATGGTGATCAGCGCGAGGAGAAAACTGTTCTTGCTGTCCTCTCCGGTCTCGTAGACTGGCCTGCCCCACATGTGTGTCAGTGAGTTGATGGTGAAGGTCCCATGCCACAACACTGCGGTGCTGGCCATGAACCCGATGAACAAACCCGACAGACCGAGGCACCAGTAAATCCCGACGGCGAGCAGCACGGGGGGCACGCCCCAGTACTTGTTGAGCAGCACGAGCTCTGGATACCGTGCGAGGTCCCGCACCTTGGTATAGTCGGTGTTCTCGGTGTGATTGAACACCCATCCCATGTGGGCGTACAGGAGTCCGTGCCGCTTCGGCGAATGGATATCGTTGTGGCGGTCGGAGTACTTGTGGTGATGCCGGTGGTGTGCCGCCCACCACAACACGCCTTTTTGTGAGCTGGACATGGCGAGCATTGCCAACACGAACTGGAACCATCGGCTTGTTTTGTAGCTGCGATGGGAAAAGTAGCGATGATAGCCCGCTGTGATGCCAAACATCCGGATCCAGTAGAGGGCCACACCCACCGTCACGTCGATCGTAGCGACCGGGGTCCACAGTGCACCGAAGGCGAGGCAGTGGACGAGTATGAAGGGCCAGGCGCCTGCGAGATTGTACACAGGATTTCCCTTCGCGTTCCAGCGCCCGGGGCCGGGCGGCGAAGCGCCGCTCGGCACCACGGTTTCGGCGTGTGTCCGTTGCTGCATGGGGAACTACCTGGGCCGTAGGCCTTGGGAAGACGGCGCGAGTGTGCCACTGACAACGCCGCTTGGCGGATCGATCGGGCAGGAGCGACTGTCACCGTTTTGCAATACCACTGTCCCGGCGCACTCCCCGATCCAGGGGAGCGCGCTGTGCTTGCCGAGCGAGCCGCAAATGTACCGCTGCGCAGCATGGCCCACCCTTGTGACGCTACGGCGGTCGACTCAAATCTGGTGATGGGATGGGCGATGGAATGTGTGGCGGGAGTTGGCGAAGGGTTGTGTGGCGGGGCCACGATAGCTACCCTGCCGTATTCGGAAGGAGGTGCGCTACGCCATGGCCACGCGGATCACGGGGACGAGTTCACGCAGAACAACGGGTACGGGTACGGGCGCCAGTGGGGGCATGGGTACGGGCGCGAGCGTTGGGCCGGTCCCCGCGACCCGATCGCGTCGCGTGGTCGTAGGGAAGGCCGCGACGGGGAAGGGGGCGTTCGCGGGTCGTACGTTCAAAAAAGGCGACGTTGTAGGGCGGGTTCGAGGTGAGCTCACCGCCGACCCCCAGCGCGATCCCAGCTACTGCATGGAGATGGATAGCGAGTTGTTTCTCATCCCCCGCGCCCCGTTCCGTTACCTGAACCACAGTTGTTCCCCGAACTGCCAGCTCTTCATGTGGGACGGTCAAGAGCCCGAAGCCGACACCGGCACGCGTCCGCTATTCGTGGAAGCTCTGCGTGGGATCAAAGACGGGGCCGAGCTGACCATCGATTACGCTTGGACTGCCTGCATGGCGATTCGCTGCCGGTGCGGGAGTCGCTCGTGTCGCGGCTGGGTGGTCGACGCGAACGAGCTCGAGTTCGTAGCACCCTAAGCCCGGGTCACTCGCAGCCCGTCTCGCAGAGGCGGGCGATACCCAGCAGGGCCGACATGGCATGCTGGACGTAGTCGACCCGGATCTCGCGCTGGCGCCGGTTGAAGCGCGAGTCGCCTTTCATCGCCCGCGCCGCCCGGACGACCCCGCCGCGCATCGGGCCCGATTCGATTTGGCAGCGGATGGTGAACTCGCCGCCACGGATAAGCGCCGGCTTGATACGAGCTTGCAGTACGGTGTCCCCACGTTCGCGCGCCAGCCCGTACAGTGCGACGAGACCTTCGAGACGGGTCGCGGCCGGCGTGCAGCGACCCGCACGGTCGAAGGCGCCTTGCACAATAGGGTCATCTTTTCGGAAGGTGCGCTCCTGATCTTCGATCATCTGTCCGGCGATCTTGGCAACATGGTCGTAGAGCTCTTTCTCCGGCACGAGGGGCGAGTTGACCTTTTCGTACACGGGAAGGAGAGCTGCGCTGGCGATCAGCAGCCAGTGGTCTGGGGGGGGGCGTGCTTGTCCGCGCCGAGAGATGACCAGGCGCCCCGCACCCTTCACAGCCGCTTCGATCCATCGCAGGTCGTGGTCTACGTGGTAAAGCGCGACCAGCCCGAGTATCGCTTCGCCGGGGTAGAAGAGCGATTTGAACGCGAAGTCGAACTGTCGATCGGCCGACCACTTTGAATGGAAGCTCCCGTCCTCTTTCATCATCATGAGGATGAAACGCGCCAGCGCTTGCAGGTCATCGAGCGCCACCGACTCGGGATCCTGCTCGCGCGCGGCCAGGAGGCCCAAGATGCCGAGTCCGGCACCGCCGAGTTTGGCCTCGGGCGTGGTGCTTTTTGAGCTCTCCTCGCTCTTCTTGGAAAACATTGCCTTGACGCCATCGTGGCCCTTGACGTCGCGGAGATGCTCGGTTTGTAGATATTTCGCGGTGCGGGCGAGTGCGGCCGCGCTTTCTTCGTTCATCAACTTGCGCTGCGAGAGCATCCCGAGTGCGTACATCGTGCCCGAATGGCGCAGTACATTGTATTTGGCCGCCATCTTTCTTCCGTCGAGATGTCTCCGGTAGGTCAGACGCCCAGTTGGGGAGGTCTCACGCACAAGATAGTCGCGGGCGAGCAAGGTCGCTGCGTCGGCCAATGCGGACAGACCCTTGACCCCCGGTTGTACGTCTCGCAGTTGATCGCGGCCCGCTCGTTTCTCCTTGTCGGTGGACCAGCGAGGGGCATCTGAACCCGATCGCTCCGGCGCGATCGCTGCAGCGGCAGATTGCGCCGCCCGCTGTTGACCCACACCCATGCCCAAGACGAATATCGCCAGTGCGCTTCCGAGGGCTCCAACGACCGTGAGTGTGCCGCGTGTCGACGCCATGACCTCCTTGTTAGGCTGTCTTGTGTGTGCAGATCAAGCCCCGCACGATGTGGCGTGGCCCCACGCCCGCCCATGAGCGCGTGGCGCGCGAAACCGAGATCACCGTGGGGGGCGATCGTCCTCCACGTCTAGATGGACGCTCGCGTGCACGATATCGGCTTGCGCAACGAGCTCAGCGTGAACGCGATCGCCGATATCGTGGGCCTCCCGCAGGGAGAGACGCGCGTCGAGGACGACATGGGTCGCAACATCGAGGTGCGTACCGTGGTGGCGCGCGACCATGTCGTGGACCGAGACAACCCCCTCGACCGCACCGGCCAGCGCAGCGAGCTCCTCACAGCGAGCTTCCGACGCCGCTTCGCCCATCAGCAGACGCATGTTGTCGCGCGCAAGTTGGAAACCGGAGAACACGATCCACGCGCCGATCGGCAGGGCGAACCACGCATCCCAGCCCGGTGATCCATAGCGGGCCAGCAGATAGCCCAGGACAGCGAGCATGCCAGCGAGCACGTCGTTGCGCGCATCCACGAACAACGCCCGCACCGCCGGCCCGGTACGAGCAGCGAGGCGGCGACAGGCGAAGGCCACCGCAGCTTTAACGACGACCTTGACGAGAAATACGCTGACGAGGGTGGCATCGAGGCGCAGCGGGTCGCCAGCGGCCAACGACGCCACGGCGCTGCGCATGACTTCTACACCCATGACCCCCGCAAACACGGCGACCACAAGTGCGGCGATGGGCTCCGCTGCACGATGCCCCGCCGGATGATCTGAATCTGGAGGCTGATTGGCGATGCGTAGGGCCCACAGTAATGCCACCGAGGTCACCACATCGACGAAGCTATCCACGGACTGTGCCAAGGCTAGCTGGCTGCGCGAGGTCCAGTGGGCGACACCAAGCATCGCCGATAGCAGCACACTCAGCCAGATATTCGAGAGGGCCAAGCGCTCGGCAGTACGTTGCGCGTCCGTATGACTTCGGGTCGGAGGCAGCATGGACAGCCGTAGGGTGGCGAAACGATCCCCGCGATTAGGCTGGAAGGTCCCGCTTCTCGCTTCTCGCTTTGACCGGCGCTCCTCCAGGTGTGATCATACCCTCCGTCGCTGCCACCGTTGTGCAGACCGTTGCGTCACCGGTCACGTTGAGGACAGTACGACACATATCCAACGGGCGATCCACAGCGAGAATCAGTGCGATGCCCTCGGGAGGTACGTTCACCTGCTGCAGGACCATCACCAACATCACGATACCGACGCCGGGCACCGCTGCGGTGCCGATCGAGGCCAGGGCCGCCATCAGGACGATCTGCAGTTGGGCACCGACGCTGAGGTCCATGTTGTACATGGTAGCGATGAACACGGCCGCCACCCCTTGGTACAGCCCCGTACCATCCATATTGATCGTCGCGCCAAGCGGAAGGATGAAACTGGTGGCCTCTTCGTCGACACCTAATCCTTTCTCGACACAATCGATCGTCACCGGCAGCGTCGCACCCGAAGAGCTCGAGCTGAATGCCAGTAGCTGAGCGGGGACAATGGCCTTGAGGAACTTCCTGATCGATACGCCGCCGACAAAGTGCAGTAGCGGCAAGTACACAACGAGTGCGTGCACCGCCAGTCCCACAACGACGGCGAGCATGTACTTGCCGATCGCCCACCCGAGGTCACTGAGTACCGCAGAGTCTTTTCCGATGCTCGCCACCAGCCCGGCCAACAGGGCGAATACGCCGATTGGGGCGATTTTCATGATCATATGAACCATCTCGATGATGGCGTCCGAGAGGCGCTGGAATATCTGGATCAGATTCGCGCTCTTGTCTCGGGGGAGTCGGGTGAGCGCAACACCCAGCAGCAGGGCGAATATAACGATTTGTAGCATGCTGCCCTCGGAGAGGGCCTCGAATGGGTTGCTGGGGACCATCTCCAAGATCTGCTGCACCACATCCACGCCGCCGGCCGTATCGACCCTCGCTTCCGCTTGCTCCAGTTGGTCGCCAGATACGATCGTCCGGCGCAGCGACTCTCGGGTCTCGGCGCTCAGACTGCTCCCTGGCTTGATAATGTTCACGACGACGAGGCCGATGGTGATGGCGATCGCCGTTGTGCCCAGATAGAGGCCGATCGTCTTGCCCCCCATGCGAGCGAGTCGCCGCGAGTCCGAGAGGCTGGCGACCCCGGCTACGAGGGAGAACAGGACCAGCGGAACCGCGATCATGCGCAGCAATCGCATGAAGAGATCACCCACCAATTGGATGTAGCGGACGAAACTAGCGTCCGACATGCCCGTGGCCGCGACGACGTAGCCAAACGCCACGCCGAGTATCATCGCTATCAGGATCTGCCAGTGCAGGGCGAGCTTGCGCATGAGTGCGGCAGCGTACCAACTCTCGGCGTGTCACGACGGGGTGTCGTCGAGTCGCGTGACCGGATCCGGTCACGGGCCGCGGGCGGGTGGTTGAAAGTGGGAGGCGGAGTCGCTCCCGATCCATCGGTCGGGTGACCGCCTGGAGAGCGTGGTCCACGAGCGTCCGTTTTGCCGGGTTTACGGGGGCAGTTTTCGGCGAGAAGCGGCCCTATTGCGTCCCAACCAGGTTCCATGCCCGCCTCCCGCTCAAGCCGGCCGAGCAATGAACGATGAAAACTACAAGGGCTGAAATACATGTTATTCCTGGATAATAGTGGCAACGCCGAATCAGGTGCCGAAACCCCCGTCACCGACATGTCGTCCGTCTCCCGCCGTCGCCGCGGTTTCGGCATGTTGTGCCCGCTGTGCGTGACGACGGCTGGGTGTGTGGCAGCCCTGTTGCCCCTCGAAGCGAGTGCCGATGCTGTGCTCACGCCCAACCAGATCGGCGGGGTGCTCGAGCTGGTGAGTTCCAACCCGGATGTGGCGCGAGTCCTCGACGCCAACCCGGCGTCGGCTTCCTACATCACGGCGACCAGTGTCGACATCTCGCCGCGGCTTTGGCATTACACACGCCCACGCCCCGATGGCGCGGCGCATGTGAGCTATCAGCTCACCGTCGAAAGCTCGGCGGTCGGCATTGCCTACGACATGCAGGCGATGGCGTATCTCCACGGTGGAACCGACATCTATCGCTTTGCGAACCAGCGGACGCCGGGTGTGTTGCCCGAGCCGGCCGGCGATGTGGAGGCGACCTTCTCGGAGTGCGCCGGCATGGTCGATGTGCGTTGGGTCGACGACGCGGGGCACCCCCATGCCGTCACCGGCGGCCGGATCATGGCCTTTTCAGATGTGTTGGGCAATACAGCACAGGCCGACGTCTTCCACATCCAAAGCGGCAGCACGTCCCGTCCGGTGGCGGTGCACGGCGACGGGTCCGAATATCGTCTCGAAATCTTCTACGATGCCGGTACGGATCCAAGCCGGGACAAGGTACGTGCGCTATGCCAGGAGCGTGTCCTTGTCGCGTGTGACGAAATCGTGCCGGTCACGTGCGTCATCCCCAGCGGTTCGACAGCGCTCGGCAGCATTGCGGGATCCCTCGATATGCTCGGAGAGCATGAGCAACCCGTGGGGGCGCTGACCCAGTTGTGGGCATACGGAGGCCCCTTCGGCAACTATCGCTACACGAAGATCGCCAGCGATCCCGCTTCGGGGCGCTTCGCTCTGACCCACCTCATGCCCTCGGCCGCGACGGCCACCCCCACGGGCTATCTCTTGTTTGCGCGGATGATCGTGGGCGCCGGACACGATGTCGAATTCTTCACGCCACCTTGGATCACCGACGGGCGAAACGGAGGGAGACTTCAGGTCGAAGCGGGGAAACAGATCGAGCTCGGCGAGCTTTTAGTGATCTCGACAGTGGAAAGTTCTCGGCCCCACATAGGCGCACATGACACCACGTTTGCCTACGCGAGTCGTGTTGATGTGGGCGAGAAAAGTCTCACCCACATGGTCATACAAGCGCCCACAGAAACT